>JBAVEE010000455.1:0-2941 GCA_049587575.1 Bradyrhizobium sp. | reverse complement strand
ACCGAGGCGCTGATGGAGCAGATCAAGCCGTTCAACCCGACCTTCCATCTCAACGAGATGGTGGAGAAGGTCGAGAAGATCGGCGACCCCGGCTTTCGCGTCACCACCGATGCCGGCAAGGTGTTCGAGTGCAAGGTGGTGGTGATCTCCGCCGGGGGCGGTTCATTCCAGCCCAAGCGTCCACCGGTGCCGGGCATCGAGGCCTATGAAGGCACCTCGGTGTTTTACTCGGTGCGCAAGATGGAGCAGTTCCGGGGCAAGGATTTGCTGATCGTCGGTGGCGGCGATTCAGCGCTGGACTGGACCCTCAATCTGCATCCGATCGCAAAGCGGGTGACGCTCCTGCACCGGCGCGATGATTTCCGGGCCGCACCGCACAGCGTCGAAAAGATGCGCGCGCTGGTGGCTTCCGGGAAGCTGGACCTGAAAATCGGCCAGGTGACGGCGCTCGAAGGCGAGGGCGGTATGCTCACCGGCGCCACCGTGAAGGGCAACGACAACGTCGCTTCGAGGATCGGCTGCGATACCATGCTGCCGTTCTTCGGCCTGACCATGAAGCTGGGGCCGGTTGCGAACTGGGGCATCGCGCTTGAGCATAATCTGGTGCCGGTCGAGACATCGGCCTTCGAGACCAGCGTGCCCGGAATCTTTGCGATCGGCGACATCAACACCTATCCCGGCAAGCTCAAGCTCATCCTGTGCGGTTTCCATGAGGGATCGCTGATGGCCCAGAAGGCGCACCGTTACGTCTATCCGGACAAGCGCCTGGTGTTCCAATACACGACGTCCTCGTCGAGCCTGCAGAAAAAGCTTGGTGTGAATTGAGCGGCGCAACGCGCCCCGGCAGGGCGGCGTTGCGACATATTTGTGGCGATGCCGTGTCGCCGCGGAACAGTGTTTGATTGCGCCCCCGGGGGCCTAGAACCCTCGGCGAAATGGCCGTATTCTCCGGCACCGTTCGACTGGCTGATCAGGTGATGACGATGTGGAATATCTTATCCAGATTGCGACCGGCGCTTCCGATCGTTGCCGGCTTCGCCGTGTTGTTGGCGGCCGCGCTTCCGGGACGGGCCGCCGAGCTGACCGCCGCCGGGCTGTGGCAGAAGACCGAGGATGGCAAGCCGGTGGTGTGGGTGCTTGTCGTCGATCGTCACGACGGCTTCTTCGAAGGCGTGATCGCCAAGACCTTTCCAAGGCCTGGCGAAACTCCACACGAGACTTGCTCGAAATGCACCGACGATCGCAAGGACGCGCCGGTGCTCGGAATCTCCTTTATCCGGAACATGAAGCGCAACGGCCTCGAATACGAAGGCGGCAACATTCTGGACCCGCGCGACGGCGAAGTCTGGAAGGCGAAGATGACCGTCAGCCCCGACGGGCAGGATCTGATACTGCGTGGTTACGTCCTCACGCCGATGTTCGGCAGGAACGAAACCTGGCACCGTTTGCCGGACACCGAACTTGCTTCCGTCGATCCCGCGATAGTGGCCAAATACCTGCCGTCGCAGGCCCCCCCGGCGGTGAAGCCGCCGCTCGCCAACGCGAAACGGCCGACCGCGCGCTGAGGCGGATCACTCCACCCGCGCCGTTCGCGCGAAGCCGCAGCCCGGCTGGCGCGCGCGGCAATCGAACCGAGGCGAATTCGAACCGTGACGCGCTTGGATTACTGGCGCGAGCGGAGGCGAGGGCGAGGCGCGAAAGGCACCGTCGCTTTCGCCTTTACGACTCCAGGCTCTTCGCCGGGCGCGGACGCCTGGCAAGCCTCGCTGAGCCGGCGGCGTTTCTGCCAGGGCAGCACGACGTTGAGCCAAAGCTCGCGGGTGCCCATGATGGAAACCGCGATCCCGAAGGGAATCATGAAATAAAGGATCCGAAACACCACCAGCGTGGCCAGCAATTGCTCCCTGCCAAATTGGGGCAGCGCGACCAGCATCGCGGCATCGAACACGCCGATTGACCCCGGGGCATGACTGGCGAAGCCGAGCAGGGTGGCCAGGATGAACACCACCGCCAGCGAGACGAAATCGATGTCGGGTTGCGCCGGCATCAGCAAATACATCGCCATCGCGCAAAATCCGAGATCGAGCACGCCGATCAGGATCTGCACCAGCGTCAGCGGCGCCGAGGGCAACCTCACCTTCCAGCCGTTTTGCCCGAGCTCGCGCCGTTGCTCACCCAGGGTGAGCCAGACAAAGTAGGCGACGATGGCGCCGACGACGCCGAGCGCGATCAGCCGGTTGATCGCAGCCGGCAGCTGGTCCATCGCGGATGCGGCCCAGGGGTGCCAGGCCATGCCGATGCCGAGCACGAAGGTGTTGCCGAGCCAGAATGTCAGGCCGGAGAGAAAGCAGATCTTGGCGACGTCGACGGCGCTCAGGCCGTAGTCCGAATAGATCCGGAAACGTATCGCGCCGCCGGTGAACACGGTAGCGCCGATGTTGTGACCGATCGAATAGCTGGTGAAACTCGACAGCGCCGCGATCCGGTAGGGCACATGGTTCTTGCCGATCGTCCGCAACGCAAAGAAATCATAGAACGTCAACGTGCAGAATGCGCCGATCACGCACAGCGCGGCGAGGGCGATGTGATGAGGGGGTATTTCAGTCAGCGCAACCAGCATCACGCCGGTATCGACGCCCTTGAGGGTACGGACCAGCGTCGTGATCGCAAAGGCGATGATGAAGAGGCTCGCGGCGATCCCGAGCCGTTTCCAGCCGATCCGCTCCTTGAAACCACGCCGCAGCGTGGTCAGCACTCGATACATTCTTCCTCCCGGCGGGGCGGCGACACGTTGCGGGCCTTTTGAAGCGATCGTCGACAAGCGGTTCAGATCGCCCTTGGTGTGAAGACCCATAAGGCAAAAACGTTCTGTTGTGCAGCCCTTGACATTGCGGGTGCCGGTCCCGGATCGGCGTCGCCGTCATATGCCGTACATAGGCTG
>JBAVEE010000454.1:0-6350 GCA_049587575.1 Bradyrhizobium sp. | reverse complement strand
GCCTTGCGGTAGCTGCGGTCATCGCCTTCTCGAGCCTGCACATCGCCGGCATGGTCGGCCTTCGCAAGCTCGCAATGTTCCTCGCCGGCGGTGCCTACGATTTTCACTTCTCGATCGCGACCGTGCTGTATGAATTCCGCAAGGACGTCATGACCTGCTTGTTGATCGGGGGCACGCTGTGGCTGATCGACAACCGCCACGAAACCCGACGAGCCCGGTCGGACGCGACCGCGCCGCGCGCGGACCCGGCCTCCGCGACGCCCGACACGGTTTGGCTCCGCGACGGCTCATCGCGCATCCGCATCGAACCGCGCGACATCCTTACGATCGGCTCGGCGGGAAACTACGTCGAATATTGTCTGGCCGACGGCCGCATGCAC
The DNA here is from genome assembly GCA_049587575.1 of Bradyrhizobium sp. GTDB lineage: Bacteria > Pseudomonadota > Alphaproteobacteria > Rhizobiales > Xanthobacteraceae > Bradyrhizobium. Next base: position 5,970 of record JBAVEE010000454.1, on the reverse strand, counting down.
CTCGTGCGGGGAACGCTGGCCGCCGAGGAAGCGCGGCTGACCAGGTTCAACATCGTGCGGGTGCACCGGACGCGGCTGGTCAACCTGTCCCGCGTGACCGGGCTCAAGACGGGTCCGAACGGAGATTTCGAACTGACGCTTGACGCCGGCCAGGCCATTTCCGGCAGCCGCCGTTACCGCCACGCCATCGCTTCGATTGCAGCGCTCGCCGCCGATCCTGCGCCGGTGACGGGCGATAACGTGGCACGCCGCTAGAACCCGCACCGCCGGGGCGAGAAATTCCCTCGGCGGTGCAAAAGCTTAATCCGCAGCGCGGCACCACCCGGGGGCCGCCGGGACGCACAAAATCCTTGCTTTTTGCCCCTCGCCTCATGCTAGAACGCGGCCTCCAGTTCACCAGGCGCCGTTCGCGCATCGCCCCAACGACGTCTGATCAGCCCCTTATCTCAGCGAAGCCTTTGTCTGCCAAAGCGCCAGATAGAGCCAGCACAAAGCCGGTTGATTTTGCCAAGGACCATCAATGCCTGAAGTCATTTTCACCGGCCCCGCTGGCCGCCTCGAAGGCCGTTACCATCCGGCGAAGCAGAAGAACGCGCCGATTGCGATGGTGCTGCATCCGCATCCGCAGTTTCACGGCACCATGAATCACCAGATCATCTACCAGTGCTACTACGCGTTCGCGCATCGCGGATTTTCCGTGCTGCGTTTCAATTTCCGCGGCGTCGGCCGCAGCCAGGGGTCGTTCGATCACGGCACCGGCGAACTCTCCGATGCCGCATCCGCGCTCGACTGGGCGCAGACCATCAATCCGGAAGCGCGCGCCTGCTGGGTCGCGGGCTTCTCGTTCGGCGCCTGGATCGGCATGCAGCTTCTGATGCGCCGGCCCGAGGTCGAGGGCTTCATCTCGATCGCGCCGCCCGCCAACCTCTACGACTTCTCGTTCCTCGCGCCCTGCCCGTCCTCCGGGCTGATCGTGCACGGCGAGAAGGACGCGGTGGTGCCGCCCAAGGACGTCAACACCCTGGTCGAGAAGCTCAAGACCCAGAAGGGCATCGTGATCGACCAGCAGATCATCCCCGGCGCAAACCATTTCTTCGACGGCAAGCTGGAGCCCTTGATGCAGACGGTGACCGGCTATCTCGACATGCGGCTCGCCAACGTTCGCTAGGACTTCGGACCGCCCAAGGGCTCGATGATGACCTCGTTCGTGGCGCTGCTGCGTGCGGTCAATGTCGGCGGCACCGGCAAGCTGCCGATGAGCGACCTCAAGGAGTTCTGCGAAGAGCTCGGCTTCGGCGCGGTCCGCACCTACATCGCCAGCGGCAACGTGATATTCACAAGCCGCAAGTCCGAGGCCGCGATCAAGTCCGTCCTGGAAAAGCGCCTGGAAGCCTATGCGGGCAAGCCGGTCGGCGTGCTGGTGCGCACCGCGGCCGAGATGGCGCAGGTTCTGGCCGACAATCCATTTCCGAAGGCCGCGCCCAACCGCACCATGGCGGTGTTCCTCGACCGCGCGCCGCCCGCGGATACGCTGGCGGGCATTCGGGGCCAGCGGGACGAACAAATCCGCTTGGGACGCCGCGAGATCTACATCCATTACGGCCAGGGCATGGGCTCGTCGAAGCTGGTCATTGCCACCGCCAAATCAGGAACCGCGCGCAACATGAACACCGTTGCGACGCTCGCCCGGATGGCCGCCGAGTCCTGACAAAGGGGTGCGCCCGCTCACGGTCTTGCGATCACCCCGCCGGTCATCGGGATCGGCACGCCGGTGGTGGCGGGATAGCTCAGCGGCAGGCCTTTCAGGCCGCGCGCCGCCAGAAAGCCGAACGCCTGGGCCTCGATGGCGTCGGTCGACCAGCCCACCGCGTCGGCGGCCTCGACGGTGGCAGGCGCGAGCCGCTCGCGCAGCATGCGGATCATGGTGAGATTGCGCGCGCCGCCGCCGGCCACGATCCAGCTCCGCGGCGTCTTCGGCAACAGTAGAACGACCCGGGCGATCGCCGCGGCCGTAAAGGCGGTCAGGGTCGCGGCCCCGTCCGCCGGCGGCATGTCGCGCAGCACCAGTTTGGCAAAATCGTTGCGGTCGAGCGATTTCGGCGGCGGCAGCGCAAAGAACGGATGTTTCAACGCCTCGGCGATCCAGGCTTCGTCCGCATTGCCCTGGGCCGCCAGGCGGCCCTCGCAGTCGAACCGCTGGCCGGTCACGCGGTACATGAAATCATCGAGCAGCGCGTTGCCGGGGCCGGTGTCGCAGGCAATCAGGACATCGCCGCCATCGATATAGGTGATGTTGGAAACACCGCCGATATTGAGCACCACCATCGGCCCTTCGCGCTCCAGCGACTGGGCGAGCGCGCGGTGATAGACCGGAACGAACGGCGCGCCCTGCCCGCCGGCGGCGACATCGGCGGCGCGAAAATCGTGCATGACCGGGATATGGATCGCCTTGGCGAGCGCCGCGGCGTCGCCGATCTGCACGGTCATCCTCTCGGCCGGCCGGTGCAGCACGGTCTGACCGTGGAAACCGACGATATCGATATCCTCATAGCTCATGTGGTTTTGCGCGGTAAAGCTGGCCACGGCCTCGGCATGCGCCACCGTGACGACGCGCTCGGCCTCGCGCAGGATGCCCGGCCGCGCATCGCGCTGCGGCAGGTGAGCCGCTTCCGCCAGGGCCTGGCGGAGCACGCGGCGCTCGGCTTCGGTGTAGGGCCGGTACCCCGACGGGCCAAACGCCTTCACCCGCTTGCCGTCGGTTTCGATCATGGCGACGTCTACCCCGTCGAGCGAGGTGCCGCTCATCAGACCGATGGCCGTCAACATCATCGCAATCAAGCCTCCGCCTTGGCCCTCCCCCAGGACGTTCAGCTTGTGCCGAACAGGCACATCTTATAATGCCACAGCGCCTGCCCCGGCGGCAGCCTGTCCGGACAGGGTTCCGCCACTTTGCTGCAAATACCGTAAAACAAGAATGATCCGAGTCGCACACAGATGACAGCTTTTAAATCTGATTTTCTCAATGTGCTGCAGAGCCGCGGCTTTATTCATCAGATTTCGGACCCCGACTCGCTGGACGGGCTGGCGGCCCGTCGCGAGCTCGTGGCCTATATCGGCTTCGACTGCACCGCGCCCTCGCTCCATGTCGGATCCATGGTGCAGATCATGTGCCTCTACTGGCTGCAGCAGACCGGCAACAGGCCGATCGCGCTGATGGGCGGCGGCACCACGCGCGTCGGCGACCCCTCCGGCAAGGACGAGACGCGCAAAATTCTTTCAATCGAGGATATCGAACGCAACAAGGAGGGCATCAAGCAGGTGTTCTCCCGCTTCCTGAAGTTCGGCGAGGGCAAGAACGATGCGATCATGCCGGACAATGCCGAGTGGCTGACCAAGCTTAACTGGATCGAGATGCTGCGCGATATCGGCCGGCATTTCTCGGTCAACCGGATGCTGGCAATGGACTCGGTCAAGCTCCGGCTCGAGCGCGACCAGGAGATGAGCTTCATCGAATTCAACTACATGATCCTTCAGGCGTACGATTTTGCCGTGCTCAACCAGCGCTACGACTGCCGCCTGCAGATGGGCGGCTCCGACCAGTGGGGCAACATCGTCAACGGCATCGACCTCGGCCGCCGCATGGGAACGCCGCAATTACACGCGCTGACGACCCCGCTGATCACGACATCGTCGGGCGAGAAGATGGGCAAGACCGCCAGCGGCGCGGTCTGGCTCAACGCCGACATGAAGAGTCCCTACGAATACTGGCAGTTCTGGCGCAACACCGAGGATGCCGACGTGGCGCGTTTCCTGAAACTGTTCACGATCCTGCCGCTTGCCGAGATCGAGAAGCTCTCCGCGCTGCAGGGCGCCGAGATCAACGAGGCCAAGAAAGCGCTGGCGGATGCCGCGACCGCGCTGCTGCATGGCGCCGAGGCGGCCCGGGTCGCGGCGGAAACCGCGCGGCAAACATTCGAGGAAGGCGCGATCGCTGAAAACCTTCCCACGGTGGAGATTCCCCGTGGCGAACTCGAAGCCGGCATCGGCGTGCTGGCGTCGTTCGTCAAGGCGGGCCTTGTCGCGTCGAATGGCGAGGCGCGGCGCCAGATCAAGGGCGGCGGCCTGCGCGTCAACGATACAGCCGTGGCCGACGAGAAGATGATGTTGAAACCTTCCGACCTCACGCCGGAAGGCGTGATCAAGCTGTCGATGGGCAAAAAGCGCCACATCCTGCTCAAGCCTGCATAGGCGCATTCGCTGTAGGCACTTGCTCGAGAGCGCGGAAACGCGCTCCCTGATCCCTGATGGGTCAAAATACGCCAGGGGATGAAACTCGAGCGACGCCGCCGAAACCGGCGCGCACCGCCCTCAACGTGCTTGCGCTGTGCTTTGCCCTGTCGGTGCTCGGCCGCGGTCTCGGCGAGAGTTTTACCGTGTTTCTGCTGCCGATCTCGGCAAACTTCGGCTGGGACCGCGGCCAGGTCGTTTCAGTTTACTCGCTGACCGCGCTGGCGGGCGGGCTGGCGTCGCCGCTGATCGGCCGGCTGTTCGATTATTCCGGACCCCGCAGCGTCTATTCGCTCGGCCTGCTTCTGCTCGGCGGAGCGTTCCTGTTCGCCGCGAACGCGCACCATCTCTGGCAATTCCAGTTGAGCCTCGGCCTGTGCGTCGGTGTCGGCATCGCGTTCATCGGCAATGTTCCGAATTCCATCCTGCTCGGCCGCTGGTTCGGCCCGCGACTGCCGACAGCGATGGCCGTGGTCTATTCCGCGACCGGCGCCGGCGTGCTGATCCTTCTGCCGGCGTCGCAGGTTCTGATCGATCATGTCGGCTGGCGCGGCGCCTACCATATCTTTGGCGGCGCGGCGCTCGTCCTGCTTGTGCCGCTGTTGATATTGCCGTGGCGGCTGTTCTCCACCGGCTCGCCCCACCTCGCCAAGAACGCGACCGCCGACTTCGCCGACGAAGGCTGGACGCTGGCAAGCGCGATGCGCCACCACGCATTCTGGGCATTGTTCTCCACGTTTTTCTTCACCGCGATCGGCATGTATGCGATTGCGCCGCAAGTCGTGGCCTATCTGATCGACGCGGGATTCCCGCCTTTGCAGGCGGCGACCGCCTGGGGTTTTTCCGGGGTCGTGCTGCTGTTCGGCATGCTCGGCGTCTCCTGGCTCGACGGCATCATCGGCCGCAGGCCGTCGGTGCTGTTCAGCTACGCACTGTCGATCGCAGGACTTGTCCTGCTCTGGCTGCTGCAATGGTATCCGAACGTCTGGATCCTGACGGGTTTCGTCGTTTGCTTCGGCAGCATGATCGGCTCGCGCGGCCCGCTCCTGACCGCCACCGCCATGAAGATATTTCGGGGAAAACGCGTTGGAACGATCTATGGCTCGATTTCGATCGGCAGCGGGCTGGGATCGGCGTTCGGCTCCTGGAGCGGCGGACTGATCCACGACTGGGCCCACAGCTACAATCCGCTGATCGCGTTCGCGCTGGTGAGCGTGCTCTTGGGCATGATCCCGTTTCTGGTGGTGCCGGCGCTGCGGCGCTAGGATCGCTCCCTTCTGTTGTTCACCATTGTTAAAACCGTTCCTGATACCCCTCTGCAGACCGTTTCCTGCCAGAGGCCAAAATGAGTCTGCTTAGCCGACTGAAGATCCGCACGAAACTCGCGAGCATGGTTGCCTTGGCGGCACTGACGGTGTGCGTCATCACCGCGGTCGCCGCCTCGCTGAGCGAGACGCGCATGATGCAGGACCGGGTGTCGCAGCTGCGTACGGCGGTCGATCTGCTGGTTGGCCTGGCAGAGACGCTGCAGAGCGAGGTCGCGGCAGGGAGAATGACCCTCGCCGAGGCGCAGAACCAGTTCCGCCAGCGCGGCGGCCGCATGAAGTTCAATAACGGGCAAGGCTATCCCGTCGTCTACAATCCAGACACATCTCTATTGCTCAACGGCGCCAACCCTCAGCT
>JBAVEE010000453.1:0-3222 GCA_049587575.1 Bradyrhizobium sp. | reverse complement strand
TCGTTGTTGACGACCTCGGCGACGTCGTTGATCAGCTTGATGATCAGCTTGGCGTAGCGATAACTCGCCGCCGCCTTGCCGGCGAAGATCTTGACGCGCGGCACCCAGTTGGCCTGCGGATCGTCCTTGATCGCGTGATACAGCGCGATGGCTTCCAGGATGTTGAGCAGCTGCCGCTTGTATTCGTGGATGCGCTTGATCTGGACGTCGAACAGCGCGGCCGGATCGACCTTGATGCCGAGGCGCTCGCCGATCAGCCGCGCCAGCACGATCTTGTTGTGGTGCTTGACGTTGCGGAACTGCTCCTGGAACGCGCTGTCGCCGGCCCGGGCCTCGAGATGCGAAAGCCGGGTGGGATCGTCAAGCACGGCCTCGCCGCAGGCCTCGCGCAACAGATCGGTCAGTTTCGGATTGGCCAGCATCAGCCAGCGGCGGAAGGTGATGCCGTTGGTCTTGTTGGTAATGCGGCCGGGATAGAGATGATTGAGATCGTGGAATACGGTCTCTTTCATCAGGTCGGAATGCATCGCCGAGACGCCGTTGATGCGGTGCGATCCGACGAACGCCAATTGCCCCATCCGCACCCTTCGGCCGGATTTCTCGTCGATCAGCGATACCGAGGCGCGGAAGTCGACGTCGCCGGGACAGCGCGCCTCCGCCAGCGCCAGATGCCCGACATTGATGCGGTAGATGATCTCCAGATGGCGCGGCAACAGCCTCTGGAACAGTTCGACCGGCCAGGTCTCGAGCGCTTCCGGCAGCAGCGTGTGGTTGGTGTAGGACAGCGTGTCGACCGTGATCTTCCATGCATCGTCCCAGCGGATGTTGTGAAGATCGACCAGAATGCGCATCAGTTCGGTGACGGCGAGACTCGGATGGGTATCGTTGAGCTGCACCGCGGCTTTCGACGCCAGGCCGCGTATTTGCCCATCCGCCGCCAGGTGGCGCTTGATCAGATCCTGCAGCGAGGCTGCGACGAAGAAATATTCCTGGCGCAGCCGCAGTTCGCGCCCGGCCGGGCTCTCGTCATTCGGATAGAGGAACTTGCAGATCGATTCGGCGCGCGCCTCCTCGGCGCTGGCGCCGAGATAGTCGCCGGTGTTGAAGACGTCGAGTTTCAACGGGTCGGGTGAGCGCGCCGACCACAGCCGCAGCGCGTTGACGTGCCGGCCGCGCCAGCCGACGATCGGGGTGTCGTAGGCGACCGCCTGCACGGTTTCCGCCGGATGCCAGATAGCGCGGTCGCGTCCCGCGGTCTCGACGTGCTCGACGCCGCCGCCGAAGTGCACGTGATAGACCACTTCGGGCCGCTGGAATTCCCAGGGGTTGCCGAAGCTCAGCCATTCATCGGGATATTCATGTTGCCAGCCCTGCGCGATGATCTGGCGGAACAGGCCGAAATCGTAACGGATGCCGTAGCCGATCGCGGGGATCGCGAGCGTCGCCAGGCTCTCCATGAAGCACGCCGCGAGCCGCCCGAGGCCGCCATTGCCGAGCGCGGCATCCGGCTCGCATTTGCGCAATTCGGCGAGGTCGACGCCGAGATCGCCGAGTGCCGCCTCGAACACCGCGAGCAGCCCCATATTGTTCAGGGCGTCGGTGAAGAGACGGCCGATCAGAAATTCCAGGCTGAGGTAATAGACCCGCTTGCTGCCGGCGTCGTAACTCTGCTTGTCCGCCGTCAGCCAGCGATGCACGATGCGGTCGCGCAGCGCCAGTGCGGCTGCCTTGTACCAATCGTGCCTGGTCGCCATGCCGGCGTCCTTGCCGATGGCGAGCCGCATTTTGGCGAGAATGGCGCTCTTGATCTCCGTCAGCGCCAGCTCATCGACGGGGTGGCCCGGCGCCGGAAAATTTACTGGGAACGATGGCTCTGGCAACTTGGGCACCCCTGAATGAACCCTGAGGAATGATACGCGCCTTGCGTCCCGATCGAAACCCGCCGGGGGCCTCGTTTGTGCAACGCATGCACTGTTATTATGCAAGGACCGGGCCGATTTGGCGGCGCGCGCGCCGTGTCCGGCGTGGTGGTTTCGTTTGCCAGCAGGTGGCGCGCGGCGGAAAACTTGACGCCAGTCACAGCGGCGACAAGCTATGGTCGGTGGACTGAACCGATACAAGGCTGGCCGTCGCCGGCCAAACAGGAATGGTGCCATGCGCCTGTTGCTGGCCGCAGCTTTCGCGTTGTTGCTGACGGCTGAATCCGAGGCCTCCTGTGTCTGTCGCTGCGTCGATGGCGAAATGCAGCCGCTGTGCGAGAGCTCGATTGATCTGCCGCCGATTTGCCCGATGACGGTCTGCGCTCTCGTTCCGCCCTCGGTGACACCAATGCAACCATTGGCGATTCCGCCGCTCGGAACTTCTCAATGTTCGCAACGGCAAGTCTTCAATCCAGCCGCTCGCCGGTACGAGTGGCAGAGTGTCTGCAATTAACGGGACGGCTCACAGCCGGCCCTGGCTGCCGTCGGTGCTGGCCGAGAGGCCGCCAACTGAGGCGGCCTTACTCTTCTCCGGCCATTTTCGCGATGGCCTTTTCCACTTCAGAGGCGAGAACAGTGAAATGCTGAGCGAGCCGTTCGAATAGCTCCTGTTTCGCCGCGTCGGTCGCCTGAGATGCGATCTGGGCGCATTCGGCCGCCTGTTCCAGTAGCCGGTCTAACTGCGTCTGCATGTCCTTCATGGAAAAGCAGGTTGCATAAGTGGAACCGGCCCGACTGTCTAAAAGTGAACTTAGACAAAAAATCAAAATAGGCCACTGGGGGTCGAAACAGGTCAGTACCCTGCCGTCTACCGGAACAAATTAAGAACACTTTAGCAAGTCTTTGATATATCATCGTGATTCGGCGCGCTGCCGACACAACATCTTGGGTCTATTCGAGACTTCGAGGACTACATGTCTACTATCGCCTTCGATTGCTTCGCGCTCACCCGCATCGCCGACTTCGCCCGTTCGCTGTCGCGGCTGCATCAGGCTTCCCGCCGGCAGGCCGTCGACGACGACGCCATCGACCGGGAATTCAACGCCGTCTGCCTGTCGGTGTGGGGCTACACCACGGACGATTTCAGCGACGATCTGTTCTCCGACGCCGACCATGCCTTTCTCGATTCGCTGGATGAGGCGCATGCCCGCATCTTCGCCGCCGAACAAGGCTACGACCTCGTCGATGACGAGGGCATGCTGACGGACTGGTGGGGCTATTGCTGGATGATCCTCGCCGAGAA
>JBAVEE010000452.1:0-5603 GCA_049587575.1 Bradyrhizobium sp. | reverse complement strand
TCTTGTAGCCGTTGTGGCGTTCCATCAGGTCTAGATGGATATGGTCCTCGTGATACCAGTCCGAACCGGGTCCCAGCACGGTTGAAAACCGCGCGCACACCGAATGCAGAACGTTCTCGCGCAACTCTCGTGGCACCGTGCGATCGGTCAGCGAAATCGATCGGCCGTTGGCGAGCTTGAGGGAGCGAACGTCGAGCGCATTGGCGCGGCCATGTTCGGACAAAGGGGCGCCGACGACGCGATTGCGGCCGCGGCATTCGAATGAGTCGAAATTGTCGAGGTCGGTGATGACGCTGCCGAGTTTCATCGCCAGCGGCGCCATGTCGGTGCGGATCCAGTCGGCGATCGCCGACGCCATGGTGCAGCGGAGGATCGCCGCCGGCTTGACCGCGACCCGGCCCTTGTCGGGCAGAACCACGGCCTCCAGCCGCACCAGATCTTCTCCACCGCAGCCGCCGGCGCCATGGATGGCGGGAATGCTGGGGGCGATGGCAATCGCCTCTGACAGCGCCAGACGGCAAGCCGAAGGCTGGGGCTCGGTCACGACCGGCGCGGCAGCCGGTTTGCCGGTCCCGCCGGGTGTTTCCTGACCGGCGGCCGGCCCCTCGGGCTTCGCCGCGGGTGCTTCAGCCGGCCGCGGTTTGGGCAAAGGAACCGCCGCGGTCGATCCCACGGCCCCGCAGAGCAGAAGCAACACCGCGGCAGCGGTAACCATTGCCGCTTCACGGCGCCCGCCGCCGCGACAAGACCATTTGCGGCGCGCATTCCCCGCGCTAAAGTTCATGGCAATTCCGTGAGAAATCGCGGCAAGCGATCGCACCTTGAGGAGGAACTTCCGTATGCGTGGGTTGATGCAAGACTGGCCTTTGCTGTGTCACCGTATTCTCGAACATGCGGCGACCATCCATGGAACCCAGGAGGTCGTAACACGATCGGTCGAAGGCCCCATCCACCGCACCAATTATGCCGAAATCCACCAGCGCGCGCTGAAGATCTCGCAGCGCCTCGATCGCGAAGGCATCAGGCTCGGCGACCGCGTCGCCACCATTGCGTGGAACACCTGGCGCCATCTCGAGGCATGGTACGGCATCATGGGCATCGGCGCGATCTGCCATACCGTCAATCCGCGACTATTTCCCGACCAGATCGCCTGGATCATCAACCATGCCGAGGACCGCGTGGTGATGACGGATATCACCTTTGTGCCGATCCTGGAAAAAATCGCCGACAAGCTTCCCAGCGTCGAACGCTACGTCGTCTTCACCGACAAGGCGCACATGCCCCAGACCACGCTGAAGAACGCGGTTGCCTACGAGGACTGGATCGCGGAGGCCGACGGCGATTTCAAGTGGAAGACCTTCGATGAAAATACCGCGGCCGCGATGTGCTATACGTCGGGAACCACCGGCGATCCCAAGGGCGTGCTGTATTCGCATCGTTCCAACGTGCTGCATGCGCTGATGGCCAATACCGGCGATTCCCTCGGCGCAGGCGCGGGCGACACGATGCTGCCGGTGGTTCCGCTGTTCCATGCCAACAGCTGGGGCATCGCTTTCTCGGCTCCCTCGATGGGCACCAAGCTGGTGCTGCCAGGCGCGAAGCTCGACGGCGCCTCGGTATACGAGCTGCTGGAGACCGAAAAGGTGACCCACACCGCCGGCGTTCCGACCGTGTGGCTGATGCTGCTCAATCATATGACCGCCAACAAACTGAAGCTGCCTCACCTGCGAATGGTGGTGTGCGGCGGCTCGGCGATGCCGCGCTCGATGATCAAGGCGTTCGTCGACATGGGCGTGACGACGCGCCACGCCTGGGGCATGACCGAGATGAGCCCGATCGGCACCCTTGCCGCGCTGAAACCTCCCTTCACCGAACTCACCGGCGAGGCCCGGCTCGACATCCTGCAGACCCAGGGCTACCCGCCGTTCGGCGTCCAGATGAAGATCACCGACGATGCCGGCAAGGAATTGCCGTGGGACGGCAAGACGTTCGGCCGCCTGAAAGTCTCAGGGCCGGCGGTATCGAAGGCGTATTTCCGCGTCGATACCAACATCCTCGACGAAGACGGCTTTTTCGACACCGGCGACGTCGCCACCATCGACAAGTATGGCTACATGCGGATTACCGACCGCTCCAAGGATGTGATCAAGTCCGGCGGCGAATGGATTTCGTCGATCGATCTGGAAAACCTTGCGGTTGGTCACCCCGCCATCGCCGAAGCCGCCGTGATCGGCGTCCATCATCCCAAATGGGACGAGCGCCCGCTCCTGATCGTGCAGCTCAAGCAGGGCCAGAACGCGACGCGCGAGGACATCCTGAAATACATGGATGGCAAGATCGCCAAATGGTGGATGCCCGACGACATCGTCTTCGTCGATGCCATTCCGCACACCGCGACGGGAAAGATCCTGAAGACCGCGCTACGCGACCAGTTCAAGGCTTACAGTTTCCCGAACGCCGCGGCGTAGAGCGTTTTCCCGGGTCAACGGCCTGATCCGCGTTGCGGCCTCCTCAGAGTCTGACCGGGAATACAGCCATGGTATTGGGCGTCATTCCGGGATGGTGCGCAGCACCAGACCCCAGATGCGCAATTGCGCATCGGGGAATCTCGAGATTCCGGGTCCGATGCTTCGCATCGCCCCGGAATGACCGTCTTGGAGGCTTTGTTTTGCTGGCCGCATTTCCAGTCAGACTCTCGGGATGAGGTCCTCCAGGCTTTCGTGCTGAGGAACGCGGGCAGCGCCGCGCGTCTCGAAGCATGAAGCCAAGACGCGCGATCACACCCTGCCCCAGGAAGCAGGCAAAACCCCAAAGTCCCTTGAATTTGACGCAAGTCCGTGGTCTCAAACGGGAAGTTTGAGAGCCCGGCCCATTTGGGCCGGCAAGATTCCAGCCTGGCAGAATTGAAGCGATGGCCCGCAGGTTTTCCGCTCCCTATCAATCGGAGCCCGTGTCGAGCCTCGCGTCCTGGGCGCGCAATCTGGCGGTGTTTTCGGTGGTCGCGGTGCTGGTCTCGATCATCATCGTGCGGTTCGGCTTCCTCGAAATGAAACCGGCCCTGGCGACCTTCTTCGGCGCGCTGGCCTGCGCCGGCCTCTCCATTCTGGTCGGCCTCGCCGGCGCGGTCGCGATCTGGCAAAACGGCTCGCGCGGCATGAGCCGCATCCTGCTTGCATTCTTCATCGACATCATGCTGCTCGCCTATCCCGCCTATCTCGGCCTGCAATACCGCAAATTGCCGCCGATCCACGACATCACCACCGATCCGATCGATCCGCCGCGCTTCGAAGCACTGGCGCGGCTGCGCACCGGCGACGGCACCAACACCGCCGTCTATGCCGGATTGTATTCGGCCGAACAGCAGCGGATCGCCTATCCCGACATCGAGACCGTCGAACTCGAGGTTCCGGCGCAGCGGGCCTATGAGATCACGCTGCAACTGGTCACCAAACGCAAATGGCTTGTCATCGACGAGCGCGCTCCGCAGCCGCCGCGCCGGGTAGGCCACATCGAGGCGGTGGCGCGCACGCCCATCATGGGTTTCCGCGAGGACGTGTCGATCCGCGTGACGCCCGATGGCGAGGATTCCCGCGTCGATATCCGCTCGTCGTCCCGCTATTTCGAGAGCGACCTCGGCAGCAACGCCGCGCGGGTCCGCAAGCTGACCGACGACATCAACAACGCGGTCGACAACGCGAGCCTCAAGCCGGCCGTCAAGAAGCCGGTGCTGCCCGCCAAGGTTCCGCCAAAGGTCGTGAAAAAGTAGGGATTGCCCCGACGGAAGTGCGCTCGCCCCGCTCTTGCGGGGGTCGAGGTTAAGGCGACGCCGCCAGCCGATACCTCCCCCCGATCACCGGGTCGCCGTCGGTCGCCACGATCCCGCGCCCGACCAGATCCTCCAGATGCGCCAGCACGGAATAGCCTGCAGCCCTCGTCAGCCTGGGATCGATACCGATATAGATCGCGCGCACGATGGTGGGAATGTCCGCTTCGCCCTTCGCCAGACGATGCAGGATCGAGGCCTCGCGCGCCTGACGGTGCCGGATCAGGAAGCGCACATAGCGCGGTCCTTCCGGGATTTCGGGGCCGTGACCCGAGAAGTACAAATCCTCGGTCCGCGCCGTCAGCTTTTCCAGCGAGGCCATGTAATCGATCATCGATCCGTCCGGCGGCGCGACGATCGAGGTCGACCAGCCCATCACATGATCGCCGACGAAAAGCATTTTCCGGTCCGGCCAGGCGAACGCCAGATGATTGGCGGTATGGCCCGGAGTCGCCGCCGCTTCCAGCTTCCAGCCGGCACCCTCGATGGTCTCGCCATCGTGCACCTCGATGTCCGGCCTGAAGTCGCGGTCGGCGCCCGATTCCGGATTGTGCTGCTCGCTCTCGAAGCGCGGCCGCGACGCGCGGTGCGGGCCCTCGGCATAAACGGTGGCGCCGGTTGCCGCCTTGATCCGCGCGGTGTTCGGCGAATGGTCGCGGTGGGTGTGGGTGACCAGAATGTGCGTCACGGTTTCGCCGCGCACGGCATCGAGCAGCGCTTGCGCGTGGGCTTCATTGTCGGGGCCCGGATCGATGATGGCGACCTTGCCCCGGCCGACGATGTAACTCATCGTGCCGGTGAAGGTGAACGGGCTCGGATTGTTGCAGAGAATCCGCCGCACCCCGGGCCGCACTTCATCGACCACGCCCGGCGGAAGCGGAAAGTTGCGGTTGAAGGGGACGTCGTCGTTGTCGGCCATGGAATTCCTACGTGGCGTCATTGGCGAGTCCCGCGGAACAGCCGCGGTCGTCATACCCCGCGAAAGCGGGGTATCCAGTAATCGCCGGCAGCAGAGACAAACCGCGATGCCGCAGAGTACTGGATCGCCCGCTTTCGCGGGCGACGACACCAGAGATCGAGGTCACGACGAGCATTCTCGTCAACGTTATGAAAACGCCTGGATGCCGGTGATGGCGCGGCCGAGGATCAGCGCATGGACGTCGTGGGTACCTTCATAGGTATTCACGGTTTCCAGGTTCGCGGTATGACGCATCACGTGATATTCGATCTGGATGCCGTTGCCGCCGTGCATGTCGCGGGCCATGCGCGCGATATCGAGCGCCTTGCCGCAATTGTTGCGCTTGACGATGGAAATCATCTCCGGCGCCATCTTGCCTTCGTCCATCAACCGCCCGACGCGCAAGCTCGCCTGAAGGCCGAGCGCGATGTCGGTCTGCATGTCCGCAAGCTTCTTCTGCACAAGTTGCGTCGCCGCCAAGGGCCGATTGAACTGCTTGCGGTCGAGCGTGTATTGCCGCGCGCGCGCCATGCAGTCTTCCGCAGCCCCCATCGCGCCCCAGGAAATGCCGTAGCGGGCGCGGTTGAGGCAGCCGAACGGCCCCTTGAGGCCGGAGACGTTGGGCAACAGCGCGCTCTCCGGCACTTCCACGCCTTCCATCACGATTTCGCCGGTGACGGATGCGCGCAAGGAGAGCTTGCCGCCGATCTTCGGCGCCGAAAGGCCCTTCATGCCCTTTTCCAGGATGAAGCCGCGGATCTGGTTGTTGTGTTCCGCCGATTTCGCCCACACCACGAACACGTCGGCGATCGGCGCGTTGGA
>JBAVEE010000451.1:0-2219 GCA_049587575.1 Bradyrhizobium sp. | reverse complement strand
TGGAATTGCGCTCCGGGGCGGATCATCTTCGCGGGCACAGGAGGTGACGCGTCGGCGGTCGACGCGCTGATCCATCTCCGCCCCACATCCATGGAGACCTATCATGATCCAGCCATCCCTGTTTTTGCGCCGCGCGGTCCAGGCCGATTCCGTCTTCAGCGGCGTATCGGCCGTGCTGCTCACCTTCGGCGCCGGGGAGTTTGCACCGCTACTCAACCTGCCCGAAGCCCTGTTGCGCGAGACCGGCCTGTTTTTGATCGCCTACGCGGCTCTGGTCGGCTGGCTCGGCGCCCGCCAATCAATGCCGAAGGCCTTGGTGGTCATCGTGATCGCGGGCAATGCGGCGTGGACGCTGGCCAGCATCGCGCTGTTGCTCAGTACAGCGGTCAACCCCAACCTCCTGGGCGAAGCCGCCATCGCAATGCAGGCGATCGCGGTGGGCGCCCTCGCCGAGCTGCAATATGTCGGCTTGCGCCGGAGCACCGATGCGCTGGCGGTTTAGGCCGGCGCTTGCCGATCCTGACCGGCGGCCGTCGCGGCGGTTCGAGGCGTCGCGGCGGCCGACTTGCTCGCGGCGGCCCTGGATCGGCCAAACCCGTTTGAATGCTTGCCGTTCAAAAGCTTGCCGTTCAGCTTCGCGCCATTCCCCTTGCCGCCCGGCTTCCGCTTCAGTTGCAGCTTCAGCTTTTCCTTCAGCTTGTCTTTCAGCTTTTCCTGGGCCTTCGCCGCCTGCTTCTCGGCTTTCTTCAGGGCCTTCTTCTCGGCCTTGGCCTTGAGGCGCAATCGTTCGGCTCTCGCCTCGGCCCGTTTCTTCTTGCGCTTCTTCTCGCAAGCCGCGCATTTGCAGCCGATCGGCTTCAGATACGCCTTGAAGTAATCGGTGCCGTAATCGTAGTTGATCTCTTCGCCGGGCGAGATGTTCTTGATGGCGCGGATCACGACCTTGCGCTTGCGCGGCATGACATCCGATTCAGCGTTCGGCTTGCAGGCGTGATTGATGTAGCGCGCGATGTTCTTGCGCACCGAACCGTCGATAGTCCAGCGGCCGCTGAGTTCGAACAGATATTTGTTCTCGACCGCGTCGTCCTTCTTCTTCCTCGAGTCCAGCAGCGGACCGAAGTAGCGGATGATTTTGCTGCCCTTCTTGATCGGTTTGGTGGCGAAGAGGCCAAGCCCGGTGCGGGAACGGCCGACGCGATAGGGTTTGTTCGACGGAATGGCAGACATGATGGACAGGCAACTGACACGCTAGTGAAGCGACGGATCGCGAAGGCGCTGTTCTAAAACGATTCCGCGGAAATGTCAGGCCTTTCGCACGGTTTGCCTGAACCTTCCCCAGATTGCGCGCGCCGAAGACCGTGTTCAGCGAAATGGACCCTGTTCGCGCGAAAACCCGTCACGATCCCGGCGGCCGGCCAATGGTGGCTCTCAGCATCGCGTCCAGCAGGGTTTCGGCGTCGGTTCCCTGCGGCAGCCGCCGGAGGATATCGGCAAGCCGGCCGTCGAGCAGCAGCATGGTGAAACCGTGGACCAGCGACCAGGCCCGCGCGATCGCCGCGGCCTGATCGAGCGACAGCGCCTCCTCGGATATTTGCTCCTGGCGGTTGGCGCCGATCGCGCCGGCGAGGCCTGCGAACGAGGTTCTGGCGGCCTCATGCAGCGACGGCCGCGACATGTCGAGACGCTCGGTGCGGAACATCAGCCCGTACATGCCGGGATGGGCTTGCGCATAGGCGACATAGGCCTTGGCCCGCGCCAGCGCCTTCTCCATCGGCGTGGTCCCCGTGGCATCGGCCGCCGCCATGGCGGCGTTGAACTGGCGGAACCCGATCGCGGCGAGTTCGCTGAGGAGGCCGGTGAGATCGCCGAAATGATGGGTCGGGGCGGCGTGGGAGACGCCGGCTTCGCGCGCCGCCGCCCGCAGCGTCAGTCCCGCCAGTCCCTCGCGCTCGAGCACCCTTTCGGCCGCCCCAAGCAACGCGTCGCGCAGCGCGCCGTGATGGTACGGCGCATTTTGGCTGCCGCCGGCGGCCCGGGACCGGCCTGGTTTCCGCACCGTCCGCACCGACGCTGCGCCCGTTGCCGAAGGCCGGGTGCGGGTTCGGGCGATGGTCGGCTTTCTGGTCATTTACGTTCTATAGATCACGATTTTGACACTGTAAAGATTCGGCTTGACGCGTCCTCCGCCCGCGGCTACGTTGATCTTTACGATGTAAAGA
>JBAVEE010000450.1:0-7332 GCA_049587575.1 Bradyrhizobium sp. | reverse complement strand
CTCCTGAATCGAGCGAGGCGCCACCGGCGACATTCGACGACGCCTGGCCAAGACCGGAACGCCCGAGGCCTGCGGATACGCCGCCTCAGCGGCGCAGCGGACGCGCGCCATCGACGTTTAGCGAGGCTCCCGCCGGCGCCGCCGGGACAGATCACCATCCGCCGGCCGTGAGCAATGAGGATCAGCCGCCGGTGACCGTTCTCAAGTCGGGTGTGGTCGATGGAATGGCCTATTCATTGTATTCCGACGGCTCGATCGAGGCACAAATGCCCGAGGGCATGATGCGGTTTGCGTCGATCGATGAGCTGCGTGCGCACCTCGACCAGCGCCCCTGAGAGGTTCAAATTTAAGCGGACCGGGCTTGAAAAACCGCCGCCTTGTTCTTGTCACCGTCCGAGTAATCCGCTCATATTCGACAAGTAGTGCGCCAATCCGCTAGCGTATTGACGCTGCGGGTTGCCATCCGACATCCATGATATCTTGCGTGACGACGATCTTCAGAAGGTTCAGGCCATGACCGACGCCGCGGGCAAGAATTATGTCGACCTGACTGCGAACATCGTGTCGGCCTATCTCAGCAACAATCCGACGCCGGCGTCCGAAATTCCGGCTCTGATCAGCCAAATTCACGCAGCCTTGCTGCGGGTCTCGACGGGCCGGACGGAAACTCCTCTCGAGCCCGCCAAGCCCGCCGTTTCCGTCAAGAAATCGATGACCCCGGACTACCTGGTATGTCTTGAGGACGGCAAGCGCTTCAAATCGCTGAAGCGGCATCTGCGCTCGAAATACAACATGACGCCGGAACAATATCGGGACAAATGGGGCCTCCCGCCGGACTACCCGATGGTCGCGCCGAATTATGCGGTGGCGCGTTCGCAACTCGCCAAGAAAATGGGACTGGGCCAGCAGCGACGACGGCGGAAGTAGTCCGGCATTCTCACTGCACAAGAGAAGGACAAGCGCCGATTCAGGCGCTGCGCAACTTCGCTTCCGCCGTTTCGCCGCGGCCGATGAGCCCGGAATATTCCATGATCGGATGTGGTCGCCCGAGCAGGTAACCCTGCACTTCGTCGCAGGACTCCGCTGCGAGAAAATCAAGCTGCGCCTTGCTCTCAACGCCCTCCGCCAGCACCGGCAGGCCGAGCCCGTGTGCCAGCCCGATCACGGCGCGGACAATGGCTGCCGACTGGGGATTGCTCTTCACGTTGGATATGAACGACTGGTCGATCTTGATCTTGTCGAACGGGAACGACTGCAAATAGGACAGCGAGGAGTAGCCGGTGCCGAAGTCGTCCATTGCGATGCGAACGCCAAGCGTCTTCAGGCGGCGAAGGATGGCGACGCCGCGCGCGAAATCCTCTACCAGGACCCCCTCGGTGATTTCAAGCTCGAGGCGAGCCGGCGCAAGGCCGGTTTCGAGCAGCACCGAATGAACCAATCCCGCGAGGTCGCCGTTGCGGAACTGAATTGGCGACAGATTGACCGCGATTTGCAGCGGCTGCGACCACGATGCCGCTTCGCGGCAGGCTTCGCGGAGCACCCACTCCCCGATCTGCACGATGAGGCCGCTCTCCTCGGCGACTGGAATGAAGGTCGCGGGCGAAACCATGCCGCGCTGGGGATTGTACCAGCGAACCAACGCCTCGAATCCGATCATCGTGCCGTCGATCTTCGCTTGCGGCTGATAGAAAAGACGGAGCTCGTTGCGGGCGATGGCGGAGCCAAGCTCATGCTGGATGGTGCGCCGCTCGCGCAGCCGATTATCCATCTCGACCTCGAAGAAGCGTGTCTTGCCGCGACCTGCGGTCTTGGCGCGGTAGAGTGCGGCATCGGCATTGTTGAGCAGGGCCGTTGCGTCGGCGCTGTCGGTCGGGAAAATGGCAACGCCAATGCTGATGCCGACGCGCAAGTGCTGGTCGCTCGATTCCTGGCCGGCTGCGACGGCCGCCTGGAGGCGGCGAGCAAGAATTTCGGCGAGCGCCGGCTGATCACCGTTCGGCGTAATGAGCGTGAACTCGTCGCCCCCGAGGCGCGCGAGGTAGGCGTCGCCGGCGACCGCGCGCAGCTTCTGCGACAGCTTGCGGAGCACGTCGTCGCCGACGGCGTGGCCAAACATGTCGTTGACCTCCTTGAAACCATCGATGTCGATGCTCAGCAGGCCGAACGAGTCTCCGTTCTTCTTGGCAATATCCATTGTGTGCTTGAGATGTTCCACGAAGGCAGCGCGATTGGGCAAATCGGTGAGTGCATCATAGTGCGCCAGATGCTCGATTCGGGCCTCGGCCTGCTTGCGCTCGGTAATGTCCTCCGAAAGGCTGAGGAGGTAGCGCGGTTCGCCGGTCTCGTCCGGAATCGAAAGATTCCTGGTGGTCAGGATACGGGCGCCGTTGTGGCGGGTATGGACGACGTGCTCGTCGATGGTCTGCAGCTCGTGGGTGCGCGCAGCCTCGTCGGCGAGCGGAAACAGCTCGCTCGCGGTGTCGTTGCTGGGCAAGCGGTTGGCCTGTTTGCCGATCAAATCGCCGCGCGATATGCCGAAGATGGCTTCAGCGGTACGATTGATGAGGACGTAACATCGATCTCGGGCGTCCTTGACGGCAACCGAAACAGGCATGTTCTCGATGATGCTATCGAGGAAATTCTGGGTGCGGCCAAGCTCTGCGGTGGAGGCATTGAGGGCCTCCAGCTGCCGAAAATGAAGCAGCGAAATCATCAGGCCGGCAAACGCCAGTGCTAAAAACAGGCCCAGTCCGGTGCCGGCGCTCTGCCAGATCACCTTGCGCTGAAAGGGCGACAGCGGCACGTCGATCACAAATGCGCCGATGACATCATTGAGGTGCCACTGCTGCTTGCCGGGCTGCAGCGCGTTATGGCAGCTCACGCAACTCTGTTGCTGGGCTATGGTCGGATAGACGGTTCGGAACGTCAGTTCGCCGCCGACGTCGATCAACTCGGATTCCGGCTTTGGGTTTGGCATCGCCGCGAAGGCCGCAAGGGTCTCCGCCATTCGGGCGTCCGTCGGCGGCGTCGCTATTTCCCGTCCGGGCATGCCGACCGAGCGAAGGCGAAAATCCGAATTGTCGCCATTCTGCTTGTTGAAGGCTTCGATCGCATGAGCCCGAAATGACGCTGGAACCGGTGCGTCTTCCCCGAATTGCGATCGGACGGCCGAATAGTTGGTGACGAAGGCGTCGACCAGTTGAAGCGCGGTGATCTTTTCGCTGCTCTTGTGATCCTTGAACCAGTTCAGGCTGAAGTGATAGAATCCACAGCCGACCGCGACGGACAATACTGCACAGATGCTCAAATGCAGGAGAAAGCCGCGCCCCGATCGCGATCGCACGAAGCGCCAGACAGTCGGAAATTTATCCATCGTCAACTCTCGGTTGTCGACGGACAATCCGATAAATGCCTTAAAAACAGGTTGACCGCAGGGGGCCGGCTCTGGCGCGTGGCATCACCCAGGGCGCAGGCCGTCCGGAATCACGGCTCCGTGAACGCGGATCCGTGGTGTTCAGGAGGCGGCGGCAAGCGCCTCGCGCGCGTCGGAGCGAATGCGCTCCACCATCGCGCGCAGGCCATTGGAGCGCTGCGGCGTCAGATGCTCGCGAAATCCGAGTTCGTCGAACACCGCGATGGCGTCGGTTGACAAGATCTGCTGCGGGGTGTGGCCGGAATACAATGTCAGCAGGATCGCGATCAGCCCGCGCACGATATGCGCGTCGCTGTCGCCCAGATAATTCAGCAACGGTTCACTGGCGCCGCTGCGGTTGACCTGTTTTGCGAGCCACACCTGGCTGGCACAGCCCAGGACCTTGTTTGCAGCGGAATGCTCTGCTTCCGGCATCGGATCGAGCGTGCGGCCGAGCTCGATGACGTACCGATAGCGGTCATCCCAATCGTCCAGCAGCGCAAAATTATCCCTGATTTCGTCGATCGTCATCGTTTCCCGCGCTCAATCCCACGACCATATATAGGGTCGGAGACGGCAAAAAGCGATATTGCCGGAAAAAGGGGAATTGTTTTCCGGTTTAACTCAGGGTGAAGAAGGCGGCGTGCCCTGCCACTCCACCTGCATGTCGTCCGGCGTCAGCGTGTCGCGCGGCGCCGCATCCGCCAGCGAGGCGCCGGCACTCTCCATGCCGCCGATCGAGCCGGTATGATCGGGCGAACGTTTGTCGGTGATAATCCGGTATAGTTTGCGCGCGCCGTCCTGGGCGCGCTGGCCGATCACGGTCGCGGCCTGGCCACCGACTTCGCATGCCGCCGGCTGGCGCTTGCAGAATTGACTCATATCCGAGACCGCCGCGGTGGCTGCGGACACCGCCTCGGACGCGCCCAGCTGCGGCAGTTTGTTCGATTCCGGTGTTTTGTCTCGCGGCAACAGCACGAGTACCAGCCCGATCCAGAACACCATGCGAAGCAGAAAAAACATCTCGCGACCCCGGCCGCCCATTTCGATCGTGTTGCAGTTGATCTCGCTGACCCTGACTAACAGCCGTCGATAAATCGCAAGTGTTTGCATTGAAGTTAAATCGTCGAGAATTCGCCAAAAATTCGAATGATTTGATTCGGCGTAAATATTCGATTGATGGCGGTTTCGGGCGACGAAATGGCTGCTCGAGCCATATCCACCATTTCGAAACCATACCGCGTCCATGCCGGAAACCCGGTGTTCACCATCTGCATTGATTGGGCAGCTTTGCTCGCTCGAAAGCCCCGCGAAGATGCGGTCTTCGGCCGCGGGCTTGCGCGCCTTAGCGTTCGCTTAATTTCGCTCTGACACGGTGGGGTAACGATAAAGGGGGCGTTCCGGCGCGTCTGTTCCACGCACAAGCTGAGGGCGCGAGAGCCGTGACAGTTTTGAATATCATCCGTGATTGTCTCGATGCGTTGCTGCATCCGTCGGCACGATATGATGCCTTGACGCGCGCGCGTCATCGCGCCTTCATCGCGCCGCGACTGCTCGGAAGCCTGGCTGCCTTCGCGGCGTTTCCGGTCTATCTTGCGATGCGCGGCGCGCCCTCCGAGCTTGAGGTTGCGGCTTTCGCATGGCTTATCGCGCCCATTCTGCTGTCGTGGTTCCTGTCGCGTACCGGCCGCTACGAGGGCGCATATGTTCTGTCGTCGCTGGCGCTGGCGGGCCTTGTCATGGCTCTGGCGATGACCACCGGCGGCATCGAATCCTTCGCCGCGATCTGGCTTGTCGTCGTTCCGCTGGAGGCGGCGCTTTCTGCGTCGCGCCGCGTGGTGGCGTTTGCGTCCGCGCTGGCGCTGAGCTGTGCTGCTCTGCTGATCGTCCTCGGACACCTTGAAGTGTTGCCGGTCTCTGAAGCGAATACGGCCCTGCGCGCCATCTTCGCGGCATTCGGTGTGGCGTCGGCGACGCTTTATGCCGCCGCGCTCGCATTCGGCGCCGAGTCGCTGGCGCGCACCAGCGTCTCGCTGCTTTATGTCGAGGAGGACCGATACCGCCTGCTGGCACGGAACATGAGCGACGTGATCTCGCGTCATCATCGCAACGGCGCGGTACGATTCATTTCGCCGGCGGCGGAGACGATGCTGGGAACGCCGGCGTCGCGGTTGCTCGGGCACGGATTGTTCGACCGCGTCCACGTTGCTGATCGTCCGGCCTATCTCACCGCGCTTTCGGACGCGGCGCGCGGCGGCGAGGCGCGCAGCGTCGAATTTCGCCTCAGGCGGGATTCTCCATGCGGCCGCGAGCGGGGTCAGGGCAGTCAGGCGGATTTCATCTGGGTAGAGATGCGTTGCCGGCCGCTCGAAAAGGCGCTGGAAACGACGCCGCAAGTGGAAGCGGAGGTCGTCGCTGTGATGCGCGACGTCACCGACCGGAAGAACCAGGAAAAGGCGCTCGACCTGGCATTGGCCGCTGCCGAGCAGGCGGACGCGTCCAAGACGCGCTTTCTTGCCACCATGAGCCACGAATTGCGCACGCCGCTTAACGCCATCATCGGGTTCTCCGAGATGATTGTTCAGGAAGATGCGTTGATGCTGGATGCGGCGCGCCGCAAGGAATATGCTCAACTGATCAACGATTCAGGCCAGCATCTCTTGTCGGTTGTGAACGGCATTCTCGATATGTCCAAGATGGAGTCCGGCAATTTCGAAATTTCGCCGGAGCCGTTCGCGCCGCGCGCTGCGCTTCTCAATTGCTGCAATCTCCTGGCCCTGAAGGCGAGGGAGAATGCGATCGACCTCGTCACCCGTGCGCCGGACGATTTGCCCGTCATGACCGGGGATCCTCGCGCGTTCAAGCAGATTGCGCTGAATCTGGTCTCCAATGCCATCAAGTTCACCGAACGCGGCGGCACGGTGACGGTTTCGGCCGGCGTCGAGGGATCGCGGCTGGTGCTTCGGGTCGCCGATACCGGCGTCGGCATCGCCGCAGAGGATCTCAAGCGGGTCGGCGATCCCTTCTTCCAGGCCGGCAAGACCTACCAGCGGCGGCACGAAGGCACTGGCCTCGGGTTGTCGATCGTGAAAAGCCTGGTTGGGCTGCATGGCGGTGAGATGACCGTGCAAAGCAGGATCGATGAAGGAACCACTGTCACGGTGGCGCTGCCGCTGAGGTTCACGCCGCAGGCGGCGCTGCCCTCAAGCAATATCGCCACACTCACTCCGGCGTTGCGGTCTGCAACCCAGGATCAGGCTCCCAAAGATCAGGCTGCCAAAGACCAAGTTCAGCAGGTGAAGAAAAGTGCCTAAAAAGATTTCCGGGGATGACGACATGCCGCGCCGCCGCCGTCGTGGCGTCAACGCGCTTGCGGTTGAAGCGGACACGCAGCGCGGCCTGGTGATGCGTATCTTGCTGCACAGTCCGAAAGACATGATTGCGGGCGCGCTGGCATTTTCAGCCGTCAGCGCCATCATCACCAATGCCCTGTTCCTGCAAGCGGGACGCCATCCGGCGCCGATGTTCGGGTCGGTCGTCGTCATGCCCGCGGTGGCGCCCGCCAATCCGCGGCCGCGGCCGCGCCCGGTCGAGGCTGACGCCGCTCAGCCCGAGCCAAAGCCGGCGGAGCCGCGAGTTGCCGATCCCCTGGCCCATCTGGTCAAGACGACCAGCGCCATGCCGGTGGTGTCGAGCGCCGTCCCGCGGCCATCGGCGCCGGTTCCGGTTTCCTCCCACAGCGACGCCGGCGCCGCTTCAGCCGGAAGCTCACGGCGGGTGGCGGCGGTGCAGCGCGCGCTGACGGAATATGGTTATGGCCAGTTGAAACCCACCGGCGCGGTCGGGTCGGATACCCAGGCCGCGATCCAGAAATTCGAGCGGACGCGGAAACTCCCGGTGACGGGACAGATGTCCGATCG
>JBAVEE010000449.1:0-2052 GCA_049587575.1 Bradyrhizobium sp. | reverse complement strand
GGGGAGGCTGATCCCGTTCGATGACGGCTTTTTCGGAAAGCGGCTGGCCGCCGCGCATTAACGGTAGCGGCGTAACACCGATTTGACGCGGCTTAAGTCCTTGTTTTTGACACCCCTTGAGCCTACTTTCCCCCTCAGATTGGCTGGGTCGCCGGCTTCGTGTTTGGAGGGTTGCAGGATGGGTTCGCTTAGCATTTGGCACTGGATCGTCGTGATCGCAGTCGTCCTGCTGCTGTTCGGTCGCGGCAAGATTTCCGACCTGATGGGTGACGTCGCGCAGGGCATCAAGGCCTTCAAGAAGGGCATGCAGGACGATGAAAAGACTGCGGAAAAGACCGAGCCCGTAAAGACGATCGATCATAACGCCACGCCTTCTGCGGCGGCGCGGTCGGATGTCGGCAGCAAGGCTGTCTGAACCGGCGCACGTTTTCGGCAAACCTCTGGCGGCACGTTGATCTTGCGACAAGCGTGCGGCAAGACCGGTTGAGGAAAGACGCGGGCGGCCCGGGTATTGCTCCCGGATGGGGCTCATGGATATTGGGCGGAAATTGCCTCGCGTAAGCGGAACCTTTCATGTTCGACATCGGCTGGAGTGAATTTGTCGTCATCGCGGTTGTCGCGCTGATCGCCATCGGCCCGAAGGAATTGCCGGGCGTGCTGCGCATGGTCGGGCAATGGATGGGCAAGGCCCGCAAGATGGCCGCCGAATTCCAGGGCCAGTTCCAGGAGGCCATGCGCGAGGCCGAAATGGCCGACCTCAAGAAGAGTTTTGACGAGGTCAAGGAAGCCGCAACCGGCTTTGCCAGTGGCAATATCATGACCTCGCTGCAGAAGGACGTCAGCGCCGCGCTCACTATCGACGACGTCGACAAGCCAGCCGCGAGTGCGGATGCGCCGGCGACGTCGAATCTCGACGCGTCGGCGACGTCAAATTTCGACGCGCCGGCGATGTCGAGCCCGGAATCATCGATCGACTCCCAGGCACCGGCGTCGCAGCCGCTGGCGATTACGCCGCAAGATCAGCCACCGCCGGTAGCCCAGGACACGCAGGTTCCGGCGGCTGAGATCGAGATCCCACGGGACGCCAAAGCGTCATGAGCGCCGAGGATATCGAGGCCAGCAAAGCGCCGCTGATGGATCATCTGATCGAGCTGCGCTCGCGCCTGATCAAGGCGCTGCTCGCGTTCGGCATCGCCTTCATCTTCTGCTTCTTCTTTGCCAAGCAGATCTACAACGTGCTGGTGTGGCCGTTCGTCTGGGTCGCCGGCGCGGAAAATTCCAAATTCATCTACACGGCGCTGCTGGAATACTTCCTGACCCAGTTGAAGCTGGCGCTGTTCGGGGCCGGATTCATCTCGTTTCCGATCGTGGCCGCGCAAATCTACAAATTCGTGGCGCCCGGCCTCTACAAGCATGAGCGCGGCGCGTTCCTGCCCTATCTGATCGCGACCCCGTTCTTCTTCGTGATGGGGTCGATGCTGGTGTATTTCGTGGTGCTGCCGATGCTGGTGCGGTTTTCGCTCGGCATGCAGCAGTTGGGCGGACCCGAGACGGCGCAAATCCAGTTGCTGCCCAAGGTCGGCGAATACCTGTCGCTGATGATGTCCTTGATTTTCGCGTTCGGCATCGCGTTCCAGCTGCCGGTGATCCTGACCCTGCTGGGGCGGATCGGCATCATCACCTCGAAACAGCTGCGCGAGAAGCGCCGCTATTTCATCGTGGTCGCCTTCATCATCGCCGCGGTGCTGACGCCGCCCGATGTCCTCAGCCAGGCCTCGCTCGCGATCCCGCTGCTGGCGCTGTACGAGGGCTCGATCGTCGCCGTGCGCATCGTGGAAAAGAACGCCGCGGCAGCCAAGGCCGCCGCCGCCACGCCGCCCCCGGCGAACCCGCCGCCCGATCCGACACCGGCGGAGTAGGGTTTCCTTCGGAGCGCTCCGCGCACACCGCCGTCATCCTGAGGGCGGCCCAAGGGGCCGCGTCTCGAAGGATGGCCACGGGCACCCGGCCATCATCCTTCGAGGCTCGCAAGGGCTCGCACCTCAGGATGAC
>JBAVEE010000448.1:0-3898 GCA_049587575.1 Bradyrhizobium sp. | reverse complement strand
AATTAGAACTCTGTGCCGGTAATTCCCGGAATAGGGCAAGCGAGCGGGATCGAACGGCGGACGGAGATAGGAATGAGTAAGATTGGCGCCAGCGACTCCAAGAATACGCTGTATTGCTCGTTCTGCGGCAAAAGCCAGCACGAAGTCCGCAAACTGATCGCGGGCCCCACGGTATTCATCTGCGATGAATGCGTCGAACTCTGCATGGATATCATTCGCGAGGAGAACAAATCCTCGCTGGTGAAGTCGCGCGACGGCATTCCGACGCCGAAGGAAATCTGCAAGGTCCTCGACGATTACGTCATCGGCCAGAGCCACGCCAAGAAGGTGCTCTCGGTCGCCGTCCACAATCACTACAAGCGGCTCAATCACCAGACCAAGCACAACGACGTCGAACTGGCGAAGTCCAACATCCTGCTGATCGGACCGACCGGCTCGGGCAAGACGCTGCTGGCGCAGACGCTGGCGCGGATTCTCGACGTGCCGTTCACGATGGCGGACGCGACGACGCTGACCGAGGCCGGCTATGTCGGCGAGGACGTCGAGAACATCATCCTGAAGCTGTTGCAGTCGGCCGACTATAATGTCGAGCGCGCGCAGCGCGGCATCGTCTATATCGACGAGATCGACAAGATCAGCCGCAAATCCGACAACCCCTCGATCACCCGCGACGTCTCGGGCGAGGGCGTGCAGCAGGCCCTGCTGAAGATCATGGAAGGCACGGTGGCCTCGGTTCCGCCGCAGGGCGGCCGCAAGCATCCGCAGCAGGAGTTCCTGCAGGTCGACACCACCAATATCCTGTTCATCTGCGGCGGCGCGTTCTCCGGGCTCGAGAAGATCATTTCGGCGCGCGGACGTTCGACCTCGATCGGCTTTGCCGCCCAGGTGCTGGCGCCGGAAGATCGCCGCACCGGCGAAATCTTCCGCCACGTCGAGCCCGAGGATCTCCTGAAGTACGGCCTGATCCCGGAATTCGTCGGCCGCCTGCCGGTGGTAGCGACCCTGGAAGATCTGGACGAGGCCTCGCTGAAGAAGATTCTGACCGATCCGAAGAACGCGCTGGTGAAGCAGTATCAGCGGCTGTTCGAGATGGAGAATATCGAACTGACCTTCGCCGACGAAGCGCTTGGCGCGGTCGCCCGCAAGGCGATCGAGCGCAAGACCGGCGCGCGCGGCCTGCGCTCGATTCTCGAGAGCATCCTGCTCGAGACGATGTTCGATCTTCCGGGTCTGGAAGGCGTCGAGGAGGTCGTGATCTCGCGCGAAGTGGTGGAGGGCACGGCTCGCCCGCTCTACATCTACGCCGACCGTTCCGATCGCGCCGTCGAAAGCAGCGCCAGCGCCTGATCGCGTCCGGCGCCGGCGAATTGAGGTTGGATTTGTATCGGCTGCCGGGCCATTCGGCGGCCGTGCCGGCTCAGGTTGTCCTGCGCGTTTAGCCCCGGTTGGCGGGCGTTTTTCAACGACTTGACACCCCCATGGTCGATAGCCACCTAATGCTATCGGCAGCGTAAAATCCAGACCGAGATTCGCTGCAACACGATCCGCGAAAGTACGGCCCGAGCGGCCATGCGATCCCGGAACATGAGGCACCTTGTGGCGGTTGCGCACGAAGCGGACTGCGTGCAGGGGGGCACAACAAAAGGAAAAGGCCATGACCACCCCAAAACCCCGGCCAACGATCGTTCACGGCGAAAGCCATTCTTATCCGGTGCTGCCGCTGCGCGACATCGTCGTTTTCCCGCACATGATCGTGCCGCTGTTCGTCGGCCGCGAGAAATCGATCCGCGCGCTCGAAGAAGTGATGAAGAATGTCGCCCTGATCATGCTGGCGACGCAGAAGAATGCGTCGGACGACGATCCGACCCCGGATTCGATCTACGAAACCGGCACGCTCGCCAGCGTCCTGCAGCTGCTGAAATTGCCCGACGGCACCGTCAAGGTGCTGGTGGAGGGGCTTGAGCGCGCCCGCGTGCAAAAATACACCGACCGGGCCGAGTATTACGAAGCCACCGCGACGGCGCTGGCCGACACCGATGCGACCTCCGTCGAGGCCGAAGCGCTGTCGCGCTCGGTGGTGTCCGATTTCGAAAGCTATGTGAAGCTGAACAAGAAGATCTCGGCGGAAGTCGTCGGCGTAGTGCAGGCGATCACCGATTTCGCCAAGCTCGGCGACACCGTGGCTTCGCATCTTGCCGTCAAGATCGCGGACCGCCAGGCGATCCTGGAGACGCTGTCGGTGACCGCGCGCCTCGAGAAGGTGCTGGGGCTGATGGAGAGCGAGATTTCGGTGCTCCAGGTCGAGAAGCGCATCCGCTCGCGCGTCAAGCGCCAGATGGAGAAGACCCAGCGCGAATATTATCTCAACGAGCAGATGAAGGCGATCCAGAAGGAGCTCGGCGACGACGAAGGCCGCGACGAGCTGGCCGATCTGGAAGAGAAGATCGCCAAGACCAAGCTCTCCAAGGAAGCGCGCGAGAAGGCCCAGCATGAGCTGAAGAAGCTGCGCCAGATGTCGCCGATGTCCGCGGAAGCGACAGTCGTGCGCAATTATCTCGACTGGCTGCTCTCGATTCCGTGGAACAAGAAGTCCAAGGTCAAGAAGGATCTGGTCGCGGCGCAAGCGGTGCTCGACAGCGACCATTACGGGCTCGAGAAGGTCAAGGACCGCATCGTCGAATATCTCGCGGTGCAGTCGCGCGCCAACAAGCTGACCGGACCGATCCTGTGCCTGGTCGGGCCTCCCGGCGTCGGCAAGACCTCGCTCGGCAAGTCGATCGCCAAGGCGACGGGACGCGAATTCGTTCGCGTGTCGCTCGGCGGCGTTCGCGACGAAGCCGAGATTCGCGGTCACCGCCGCACCTATATCGGCTCGATGCCCGGCAAGATCATCCAGTCGATGCGCAAGGCGAAGACCTCGAATCCGCTGTTCCTGCTGGACGAGATCGACAAGATGGGCGCCGATTTCCGCGGCGATCCGTCATCGGCGCTGCTTGAGGTCCTCGACCCCGAGCAGAACTCGACCTTCAACGATCACTATCTCGAGGTCGACTACGATCTGTCCAACGTGATGTTCATCACGACCGCGAATACGCTGAATATTCCCGGTCCCCTGATGGACCGCATGGAGATCATCCGGATCGCCGACTACACCGAGAACGAGAAGGTCGAGATCGCGCGCAAGCATCTGATCCCGAACGCGATCTCCAAGCACGGCCTGGATTCCAAGGAGTGGTCGATCGACGACGACGCGCTGCTCTTGATGATCCGGCGCTACACCCGCGAAGCGGGCGTGCGCAACCTCGAGCGTGAGCTTTCGACACTGGCCCGCAAGGCGGTGAAGGAGCTGATGATCTCGAAGAAGAAGTCGGTCAAGGTCACCGAGAAGTCGCTCGAGGATTTCCTCGGCGTGCCGAAGTATCGTTACGGCGAGATCGAGAGCGAGGCCCAGATCGGCATCGTCACCGGGCTTGCCTGGACCGATGTCGGCGGCGAGCTGCTGACGATCGAAGGCGTCATGATGCCCGGCAAGGGCAAGATGACCGTCACGGGCAATCTGCGCGACGTGATGAAGGAGTCGATTTCGGCGGCGGCGTCCTACGTCCGCTCGCGCGCGGTCGGCTTCGGCATCGAGCCGCCGCTGTTCGACCGGCGCGATATCCACGTCCATGTGCCGGAAGGGGCGACCCCGAAGGACGGACCCTCGGCGGGTGTCGCGATGGCCACCGCGATCGTCTCCATCATGACCGGGATCCCGGTCCGGCACGACGTCGCCATGACCGGCGAGATCACGCTGCGGGGACGCGTCCTGCCGATCGGCGGCCTGAAGGAGAAGCTCTTGGCGGCCGCGCGCGGCGGCATCAAGACGGTGCTGATCCCCGAGGACAACGCCAAGGAT
>JBAVEE010000447.1:0-3555 GCA_049587575.1 Bradyrhizobium sp. | reverse complement strand
CAGTTGCCCGGCCTCCCTGTTCATAAACCGGGCAACGGCTTTGGCCCGCGGAAAGGCAGGCTTGCACGTTTGTATACAAACGGTATCTTCGAACGCGTTTAAGCGACGTTTGCGAGCCGCAAATCATCTCGCCGGAATCCATGAGCATGACGCAGCCCTCGATCCGCCTGACAGTCAACGGCAGGATCCACGACGTCAATGCCGCCCCCGATACCGCGCTGCTTTACGTGCTG
Source organism: Bradyrhizobium sp. (assembly GCA_049587575.1). Taxonomy (GTDB): domain Bacteria; phylum Pseudomonadota; class Alphaproteobacteria; order Rhizobiales; family Xanthobacteraceae; genus Bradyrhizobium. The sequence continues at coordinate 3,322 of JBAVEE010000447.1, read as the reverse complement.
CGCAACGACCTCGAATTGAACGGAGCGAAATACGGCTGCGGGCTCGGCGAATGCGGCGCCTGCACGGTGCTGATCGACGGCCTCGCCGCCCGTTCCTGCGTGATCCCGATCAGCGGCTGCGTCGGTCGCGAAATTCTGACGCTCGAGGGGCTTGGCTCGCGCGGCGATCCCGATCCGGTGCAGGATGCCTTCATCGCCGAACAGGCCGCGCAATGCGGCTACTGCCTCAACGGCATGATCATGACCACGAAGGCCTTGCTGATGCGTAACCCGCAGCCCTCGGAGGCTGAAGCCCTTGATGCGCTGCGTTACAATCTTTGCCGATGCGGCGCGCATATCGAGATCGTGCGCGCCGTGATGCGGGCGTCGGGCCATGCCGCCGAGGCTCGGGACTGATGGCCGCGCCGGGCATTCCGGAAAATCGCGAGCTTCGACCCGGCTCCCTGTCGGTGGTGCGGCCTTCGGTCTCCGGCAGGGAAGCCGAATTCGAAACCTTCATCAGGATAACGGCCGATGGTTCGGTCATGGCCTTCAACGGCCATGTCGACTTGGGCACGGGCATCCAGACGGCGCTCAGACAGATCGTCGCCGAAGAACTCGACGTGTCCATTGCCCGCGTCGTCGTGGTGCTGGGCGATACCTCGCGCGTGCCCAATCAGGGTCCGACCATCGCCAGCGAGACCATTCAGATCTCGGCGGTGCCGCTTCGCAAGGCCGCCGCCCAGGCGCGGCAATTCTTGCTGGCGCGGGCGGCGGAACGGCTTGAACTGCCCGTCGAAGATCTCAGCGTGGAAGACGGCCTGATCCGCGGGCATAACCGCGGCATCAGCTACGGCGAAGTGATTGGCGACGACACCGTCCGCCTTGAACTGGCCGGCGAGGTTCAGGTCAAAGCCAGCGAGACCTACAGCATCGTCGGGCAGTCGGTGCCGCGCACCGACCTTCCGGCCAAGGCAACCGGTGAGCTTGTGTTTGTACATGACGTGCGCGTGCCCGGCATGCTTCATGGCCGCGTCGTGCGCCCGCCCTATGCCGGCGTCGACGCCGGCGCGTTTGTCGGCACCAGCCTGATTGCGGTCGACGAAAGCTCGGTGCGCGATATTCCGGGGCTGGTGGCCGTGGTCCGGATCGGTGATTTCGTCGGCGTCATCGCCGAGCGTGAGGAGAACGCGGTCAAGGCGGCGGCGCAACTCAGGGTGACCTGGAAACCGGTACCGACGCTCCCCAATCTCGGGGACGTCGAGACCGCGCTACGCGCCAATCCTTCGACGCCGCGGACCCTGATCGACAAGGGTGAGGTTGACGCTGCGCTGGCCGCCGCGACGAAGCCGATGCCGCGCACATATATCTGGCCGTACCAGATGCACGCCTCGATCGGCCCGTCCTGCGCCGTCGCGGATTTTCGGGACGGTCAGATCCGGGTGTGGTCCGGAACCCAGAATCCGCACATGCTGCGCGGCGATCTCGCGCTGTTGCTGCAGCGGCCGGAGCCCGAAATCGAGGTGATCCGGATGGAGGCAGCAGGCTGCTACGGCCGCAACTGCGCCGACGATGTTTCAGCCGACGCGGTCCTGCTGTCGCGCGCAGTCGGCCGTCCGGTGCGCGTGCAACTGACCCGCGAACAGGAACACGCCTGGGAGCCAAAGGGCACCGCGCAACTGATGGACGTCAAGGGCGGATTGAACGCCGATGGCAGCGTCGCGGCCTACGATTTCGCAACCCGCTATCCGTCCAACGGCGCGCCTACTTTGGCGCTGTTGCTGACGGGCACGATTGCGCCAGTCCATGCCGTGTCCGAAATGGGCGACCGCACCGCGATCCCGCCTTACGACTATGACAACATGCGCGTGGTGGCGCACGACATGCCGCCGATCGTGCGGGCATCCTGGTTTCGCGGCGTGTCGGCACTGCCGAATACCTTCGCCCACGAATCCTATATCGACGAACTCGCGACCGAGGCCGGCGTCGATCCGATCGAATATCGCCTGCGTTACCTCAAGGATGCGAGAGCGGTCGACCTTGTGAACGCTGTCGCCGAACGCGCCGGCTGGCAGCCGCGTCCGGTCCGGCAAGAGAAGGTGCCCGAGGGCGACATCGTGCGCGGGCGCGGCTTTGCCTACGCGCTGTATGTCCACAGCAAGTTTCCGGGCTACGGCGCGGCGTGGTCGGCCTGGATTGCCGATGTCGCCGTCAACAAGGCGACCGGCGATGTCAGCGTGACGCGCGTGGTGGCGGGGCAGGATTCCGGCCTGATGATCAACCCGGACGGCGTTCGTCACCAGATCCAGGGCAACGTCATCCAGTCGACCAGCCGCGCGCTGATGGAAGAAGTTTCGTTCGACCGCAACGCCGTGACGAGCCGTGAATGGGGCGCCTACCCCATCATCAAATTTCCGGACATTCCGAAGATCGACGTCCTGATGCTGCCGCGGCAGGATCAGCCGCCGCTCGGCGTCGGCGAATCCGCTTCCGTCCCGAGCGCGGCCGCGATCGCCAACGCCATCTTCGACGCGACCGGGGTGCGTTTTCGCGAATTGCCGCTGACGCCGGAGCGCATTCTGAGGGGATTGCGGGGCGAAGCGCAGTCATCACCAGACACATTACCGTTGGCGCCACCGCAGCCTTCGGCCCCGATCGACCGGTGGCAAAATCCGTTTGCGGTGCGCCGCGGTGCGGTTGCGACCATCGCCGCCGTCATCGCTGCGGGCATCGGCATCGCCGCCGCCGTGCTGCCGTGGCGATCCATCGCACCGATCGCGCGACCGGATGCGTCGGTATTCTCGTTGGCCACCATCGAACGCGGCCGGCAACTGGCGGCGCTCGGCAACTGTGCGGTCTGCCACACGATGACCGACGGCATCCTCAATGCCGGCGGCCGGGCGATCGAGACGCCGTTCGGCACGATCTACAGCACCAACATCACGCCTGACGTCGAGACCGGGATCGGCGGCTGGTCCTATCCCGCCTTCGAGCGCGCGATGCGCGAGGGCATCCACCGGGACGGCCGGCAGCTCTATCCGGCGTTTCCCTATGCGCATTTCGCCAGGACGACGGATGCCGATCTGCAGGCGCTCTATGCCTATCTGATGGCGCAAACGCCGGTGCGGGGCGGCAACCGCGCGCCGGCCCTCGCCTTTCCGTTCAACTGGCGGCCGTTGATGGCCGGATGGAACGCGCTGTTCCACCGCCCTCGCGCATTCGCGGCCGACGCCACAAAATCAGCGCTCTGGAATCGCGGCGCCTATCTCGTGGAAGGCCTCGGCCATTGCGGCGCCTGCCATTCGCCGCGCAACGCGCTAGGTGCGGAAAAAAACAACGCTTA
>JBAVEE010000446.1:0-2913 GCA_049587575.1 Bradyrhizobium sp. | reverse complement strand
AAGGTGCTGTCGCGGCTGTTCCGCCGCCTGATGCTGGAGATGCTGCTCGCCGCACACGACGCCGGCCGCCTGCAGTTCTTCGGCGACCATGCCCACCTCGCCGGCAAGGCCGCGTTCAAGGCCTATCCCCGGACGGTCAGTTCAAACTCCCCCGGGTGTGGTCGGTCAAACTCCTCCACCCGTGAAGCAGGACGGCGATGGTTTAATTTGACTTTGTTTCCCTGGCAAGAGTTTCGGCGGCCTGCTTGAGGCGATAGCTCCGACCATCGAACTCGAGCAGATGGCAATGGTGCATAAGGCGATCGAGTATGGTCGTGCTCATAGTGTTGTCGCCCAGGTAGGCTCCCCAGTCCTGCACGACACGATTGGAGGTGACGATGACGCTGCGGTGCAATTTATAGCGCTGATGGATCAGGGTTTGCAGCAGTGCGCCGGCATCGTCGGGGATGGTGCGGGAGAGGAACAGGTCGTCCAATACGAGCAGATCACAGTCGATGATGTTTCGCAGCCGGACCTCGCGCTGTGCGACGGGGCTCAGCGCGTAGCGATGGAAGAAGTCATCGGTCTCGATATACTGGACCTTGTGGCTCTGTAGGATCGCCTGATAGCCAATCGCCTTGGCGATGTGCGATTTCCCGGTGCCAGGTTTGCCGATGAGCAGTGCGTTTTCGCCGGCGGCTATGAACCCCAGCGTGTGGAGCTGGAAGCTGCTCTGGCGCGGCAGTTTTGGATTGAACGACCAGTCGAACTCGGCGAGCGTCAGCTTTTCTTCGAGACCGGATTGCTGGTAGCGGCGCTCAATGAGGCGGGACTGACGACGGTCCAGTTCGTCTTGCAGAATCAAGGAGAAGGTCTCGAGAAAGGGCTGGTTGGCGCCCTGCGCCTGCAGCACGCGCGTCTGGAGCGTGTCGCGGACACCCGACAGGCGCAGTTGTTGCAAGCAGCGTTCGATTTCCGGCATGGTCATCGTCATGTGGTTGGGTCTCCGGTTGGGGTGTGAGAAGCGGTAGGAGCGCTCGTGGCGCCGGAGCTGGCCGGGGTTGCGCAGGCGCCACGAGCGCGGGTTGCAGTGACGACGTCGTCGCTGGTCGCGGTACGCAAGCCATTGTTGCCGGCCCCGTGTCGCACAGCGCGGCTGAAGAGGTCACCGTATTCGGTGGCGGAACGGATCAGCGGATGATCCTGCGTCAGCAATGCGAGTTGCGGCGCCGCTTCAACCTGCTCAAGCGCCCGTTCAAACAACCGTTCGACGGTCGCGCGCACGTGCTTGTAGCGGTAGATACGGTTGCTGATGGCGTGAGCGCAGGCCTGTTCGACCAGCCGGGCAGGATACTTCCGGCTCAGCCCGACAATGCCCCACATCGCGCGTTGTCCGACCCGGCCTTCGGTGTCGAACATCTGCTGGCACAGCGCTTTGGTTTGGGGACCGATGCTGCCGGCGCTCGACAGCAGGAAGGCGGTTTGCCGCGATGGATTGAACGGGCGTTCGTTGTTCGGCAGAACGACCGAACCGGGGCACGCCATCCGAGAATGAATGCGCAGCAGCGCCTGGGTGCGATGGTCACGGATCTCGATCGTCGAGGTGTAGATCCGTACCACGACCTGGCTGCCGATGGGCGCAGGCCGCGCAGCGTAATAGCTGCTATCGACGCGCACGGTGGTGTCGTCGCAGACGGTCCGGACAGCTTCGGTGAAGTAGCGGAAGGCGGAGACAGGCAACGGCCGCAGGTGCGGCTTCTCCTCCTGGAACATGGCCTCGACCTGTCGGCGAGCGCGGCCGTGAATGCGTTTGGAAGCCCAGTTCTCCTCCCAGTGCCTCAAAAACTCGTTTTGGGCTTCCAGCGTCTCGAAGCGCCGTCCGGCCAGCGCGGTGCCCTGGGTATGTTGGATCGCATTCTCGACGCTTCCTTTCCGATTAGGATCACCCACGCGGGCGGGGTCGGCGACAACGCCGTAATGAGCGAGCATCGCGCTGTAGACGGGATTGAGCTCCGGCTCGTACAGGTCGGGTTTGAGGACGCCTTCCTTCAGGTTGTCCAGCACAATGTAACTGGGAACCCCACCAAAATACCGGAACGCCTCTTCATGAAGCTGCGTCCAAACTTGCTGGCTGGATTTCCAGACCACCCGCCGGAAGCTGCGCCGCGAGTAACGCAGCGTCATCACAAACAGCCGTGGACGGCGGTAGCGGCCGCTGTTCGGATCAACCGTCAGCGCGCCCTCGCCATAGTCGACCTGGGCCTCCTCGCCGGGGAGGAACTCAAGACGATCAAACTGATGGGGATCGGTGTGCCGCAACGTGCGGACAAACCGCTTGACGCTCTCGTAGCTGGCCGCAAAGCCATACTGATCGACCAGGTCCTGATAAATCGCTTGCGCGTTCCGCTTCAGGCGAACCTGCTGTTCGATCCACGTCCGATGCGGTTCGCTGGCCGAGCGGACCACGCCGCTGGTGAGCGACGTCACCGGCGCATCAAGAGCCGGTGGTCGGGGTGGGGGAATTTGGCTTTCCCCGCTCTCCGAGCCGGTGGTCACTTCCCCGGGGGACTTTGCCTCCGCGGCAGCCAGCAGCGCTCGGTACCGGCGGATCGTCTTGCGGTCGACCCCCGTCAGCTTCTGGATCTGACGCTGGCTGGTCTGGCGATCAAGTAACGTAAATACTGTGCTTTGCAGCTGTGGCTTCAAGACGTTCAACTCCCCATCCCCTTCTCGGTTGAAGGGAACGAAAATAGACGTCCTGCTTGACCGGCCGCAGCTCCGCGGCTCTACCGGTGGTCATCAAGTGGGGGAGTTTGAGGTGACCAAACCCGGGGGAGTTTGCCCGACCGACCGGGTTCAGGCTGCTCGTTGCAAACCGTGTCATTGGGAACCCCATGGACTTCCTCGAATCAAAACTTCTTTAATCGCCCAAAG
>JBAVEE010000445.1:0-4551 GCA_049587575.1 Bradyrhizobium sp. | reverse complement strand
CGACGGACGCCGTGGTCAGGGCGGAATCGGCCGCCTGCGCCGCGCCGTTGACGACGAAGGAGGCGCCGGGCAGCGACTGGAACACGGCCTGGATATTGCGGTCGGTGTTGAAATCATGCGCCCAGGCAAGCCGACCGCGCAAGGTGAGGATCGCATCCTGCATGGCGTAGGAGCGGTCGGTGCGCAGGCCGAGTTCGGTGCGCGACGCCGTGACATCTTTGGCGGCGTAATTCAGCGCGAAGGTGCCGCTGCCCGACAGCGCCTGCTCGGCATAGGCGGGCAGGCTGTAGGTCGTGAACTGTCCGGCGGCGTAGGGCGTGACGCCCAGCCACGGTGTGACGAAGCGATAGCCGCCCTCGACCCTTCCCGAATAGGCATTGGCGTTGAACTGCGCGCGCAGATGGTCGGCCCCGGCCACGGTGACCGTGCGATCGGTCGTCACGTCCTGAAAGCCGTAGGCCAGCGCGCCGGTGACATAGGCCGCGCCGACGGTGTGACGCACGAACGCACCGGCCTGGAACAGGTCGGAACGCCCGAAACCGGACCCGTTGACTGCAAAACTGGTGCCGCCGCCTCCGAGCGCAAATCCCGCCAGCGTGAAAGGCGATATCCGATAATCGGCGCCGGCGACAAAGCCGAACGCGCGCGCCGCGGTGTCGCCGGATCCCACCGCGGCATTGCCGCTGGTGGTGCCGCCGCCGCCATAGGCCGAGCCCCACACGCTCCAGTGCGGATCCAGCAGATTGTTGCGGGCCGCATCCGCCTTGGCCGGAATTTTCGCAAACGGCCCCTGCGCGACATTCGATTTCCGCGCATAGGCGCTGGCGTAACCGTCTTCATCGGCAAATTGCGTCGTGCCGCCGAACGGCCCCGCGGAAGCGCCGCGCCCGTCGATGAAGGGATCGGTCAATAGCCCCAGGAACAGGTTCATCGCATCGAAGGTCGCCTGCTGCGTGCCGGTCGCGGTCTCGCCTGAGACCTGCGTGAGCCCGGCAGGCGCCAGCGTGGCAAACGCCACCGGGATGCCGCCATTGGCATTGAAGAAATTATTCAGCGTATTGCCGACGCGTTGCTGATTGGCGTTGAGGCCCGGCGTCGCGCCGTAATTGAGCGCAAAATTGAGGTAGGCATGCGTTGGATCGGTGCTGGTGGTGGCGACAAGCCCGCCGGAAGCGCCGATAACGGCGGCGCCGCTAAAATTACCGCTGACGCCACCGGCCGCCGTCAGGATGGTGTATTGCTTCAATACCGTGCTGCCGGGCGCGAACGACGCGCCGACGGTGCCGGCGAGCGTCGCCGTACCGGCGACGTTGGCGAAGGTCGAGGTCACGGAATTGAGTTGCACCAGATAGAGCGCCCCCGACTGGAACGCGAGATTGCCGGCGACGGCCGTCGAAGAGCCAGGAGGGCCGTTGCCGGGCAGGAAAATTCCGCCGGCGGCGATCAGGGTATTGCCGACGACGCCGGCGCCGGTCAGCGCGCCGTTGGCGTTCACCGTGGTGAGACTGGATGACGCGATCGAGCCTTCGACATCGAGCACGCCACCATTGACCGTGGTGGCACCGGTGTAGGTATTGCTGCCCGACAGCGTCAACGTGCCGGTGCCGGCTTTCTCAAGCGAGCCAGATCCGGTCGTGCAACCGCACGGGTTGTTGTCGGCGATCACGCCGCTGACGGTGGTCGAGAGGTTGTTGCCGCCGACGACGAGCGTGTTGCCGCCGCCGATATAGTAGAAACCCGAGCCCGCGATCGAGCCTGCTGTGATGCGGCCGTCCCCGTTCGGGCCGATACTCTCGGAGAAATCGACAAAGCCGGTGCCATTGGTGATGAACTGCGCGTTGCCGCCGGTCGAATTATCGAAGAAATACGTCTTGCCGCCAGCATTGGTCGTGATGATCGCATTGCCGGCGGTAGAGAACGCGTTGAAGTCCGTTTCGCCGCCGGAATTGTTAGTAATCGTCGCATTGCCGGCCGTTGCGGTATCCGTGCCGAAGGCCTGGCCGAAGGCTGTAAAGCCATGGTTGTTGTTGATGATCGTCGCGGTGGCAGCGGATGCACGATCGCCGAATTCCGTTCCGCCGCCATTGTGGTTGGTGATATTGGCGCTGCCCGCATTGGTCAACGCGTTGAAGATCGTTCCGCTATTATTGTTGTCGATGGTCGCGTTCCCAGCCGTGCTGGTATCGGTGCCGCCGGGCAGGCCGAAATTGACGATGCCGCCGAAACGGTTTGCGATATTCGCGCTGCCCGCACTGCTGTTGTCGAGGAAAAGAATCGCGCCGCCGTTGTTGGTGATATGGGCGGTGCTGGCGGAGGCGGTGTTTGAAAAAGCCATTTCAAAGTTGTTGACGATCGAGGTGATGCCGGTCGTATTGGCATTGACGATGTTGAATACACCGTCGTTGGTAACGGCACCGACAATGCTTCCCGTTGTCGAGAGCGTTCCCAGTTGCAACGTTGCGCAACCGCAGATATCGGTGCCGCCGGTGTAGGTGTTGGTGCCGGTCAGGATCACGACGCCACCGCCGAGGGAATCCACCACCGTCAGCTTGCCCGCACCGCCGCTGCCGTCGGCGATATTGCCGGCGATCGTCAGCGCAAAACCGTTGGCATCGATCGCGCTGCCCCCCGCCGTATTGTTGATCCTGAAATTGTTGCCGATGGTGAGGCCGGCCGCGCCGGCCTGGAATTGGCCGTCCTGCAGCGTGACCGTCCCGGTACCGACCGCGCTGCTGCTGGCCACCTGCAGCGTTCCGAACCCGCTGATGGTCGTGCCGCCGGTATAGGTGTTGTTGCCCGAAAGCACGAGCGTGCCATTGCCGAGCTGCTGCACCTGCACGCCCGCGACCGATTCGCCGATGTTGTTGGCGATCGAAATCGTCTGGCCGGCATTGGCATTGTCGATGATGCCACCGAACGGGCCGGCGAGCGAGAAATTCACCGCGCCGCCGCTGAGGGTATAGGAGTGCGCACTCGAAATGAAGGTCCAGGAGTCCGGTGCGATCGAACCGCTCGTGACGTTGACCGTCGTCAATCCCGTCGTATCGAACACCGCCGAGTGACCGGCCGCGACCGGGGCGCCGATCGGTGGAAACCAGTTGGCCGTGTCGTTGTAGTTGGTGGTGCCGCCTGTCCAGAGACTCTGGGCCTGCGCCGCGGTGCCGGAGGCAAGGCCAGCGATAGCCGCGAGCAAGATGGACCGTGCGATTGCGGCGCACCGGCGCAAACGGCCTTGCCCCCCCAATGGCGATCGAAAACGCAACACCAACCCCTGTATTCCCGCGCTCTTTCGGCGCTGCCCGGGGCTAGCCTAGCATGCGGCGCGCCGGCAGATCTGATAGCCGGCTGAAATACGTCCGATATTCCATCAAAAAGCGTCGCTTTCGGGTAGCACTGTTGCATCCACGCAACGCTCGGCTAGTCCCATTTGGGGGCCGGTTTGCGCCTCAGAGGCCCCCGCTCACGCGTTGGGTGATGGTTCGCCCAACGTCAAGATAAGCTGCGATCGCCGCACCCGTTCGCGATGAGCAGTGTACAGGCCGCTGGCGACAATGAAGGCGGCGCCGGTCACGGTCCAGATATCGGGGACTTCGCCAAAGATCAGGAAGCCGAGGATGCTGACCCAGAGCAATTGGGTGTACGAAAACGGCGCCAGCACCGAGGCATCGGCATAGCGAAAGGCGAGTACCACGATCCACTGCCCCGCGGTGGAGGCGATGCCGATGAGAATCCCGAACAGAACATCGTGCCAGCTCGGCGCGACCCAGACCAGCGGCACCAGCGCGGACAGGATGCCGACGCCGACGATCGCGGAATAGGTCATCGTGGTGATGGCGGCTTCCTTTCCGCTCATCATGCGCGTCATGATCAACATGCAGGCCCAGGACAGCGCCGACACCAGCGGGAAAAACACCGCGGGATGAAACGCGCTGGTGCCCGGCCGCAGGATGATCAGCACGCCGAACAATCCGACCGCGGTCGCAAGCCAGCGGCGCAAGCCGACACTCTCCCTCAGAAAGACGATCGACAGCGCGGTGACGAAAAGCGGCGAGACAAAGCCGGTGGCGGACGCTTCGGCGACGGGAAGAAACCGCAGGCCGGAAATGAACAGCAGCGACGATCCCAGCAGCGCCGCACCGCGCACCACCTGCAGTCCCAACCGTCCGGTTCGCATCGCAAAGAGCGGCGAACCCGGCACCATCGCCGGAATCATGATCAGCGCGAAAACCAGAAAGCGGATCCAGGCGATCTCGATCGAGGGCAGCGTCGCCGACAGATATTTCGCGGTGACATCGGAAGTTCCGAGAAACACCGTCGACGCCAGTATCAGCGCGATGCCGCGAAACGGCCGATCGGCCCGCGCGGGCGCGGCGCGACGCGCCGGCTTCTTCCCGGGCACGGGCAATGACGTACTGTCCAGCCTGTGGGCTGCGGCGGGTGGGGTCACGGTTGATCTCAGGCGGAGAAGGAGAAATGGTCGAATCGGGCGAGATGTCAAAAACGACAATCCCCTGACTTGAACAAGGCCGGAAAACAGGAAGCGGATATGCG
>JBAVEE010000444.1:0-3594 GCA_049587575.1 Bradyrhizobium sp. | reverse complement strand
CATCTTCACCCGTTCGGATCCGCATCGCGACCGCGCCAACATCCAGTTCCACGTGCAGCCGCTTTCGCTCGACAAATTCGGCGACCCCCTGCACCGCTTCCCCGCGATCACGGTGAGCGCCTGCAATTTGCAACCGACCTCGCGCGGCACCGTGCGCATTCGCTCGGCGCTGCCGGATCAGGCGCCCTCGATCGCGCCGAACTATCTGTCGACCGGCGACGATCGCCAGGTCGCCGCCGATGCGATCCGCACCACGCGGCGGCTGATGAAGCAGCCGGTGCTCGCGCGCTATAGGCCCGAGGAATTTCTGCCGGGCCCGTCGGTCGGCGACGACGATGCGTCGCTGGCGAAAGCCGCCGGCGATATCGGCACCACGATTTTTCATCCCGTGGGCACCGCCAAAATGGGAACGGCCAGCGATCCCATGGCCGTCGTCGATGCGCGCCTGCGCTTTTACGGGATTGCGGGATTGCGCGTCGCCGACGCCTCGGTCATGCCGACGATCACCTCGGGCAACACCAACACCCCGACCGCGATGATTGCCGAAAAGGCCGCAACCATGATTCTCGAGGATAAGCGCTGAAACGGGCGATCGATTGGAAGACCTAGGCCGACCTGCGCACGGCGTTGTCGACCAGCGTCTTGCCGAGCGACCAGATCGCGCCGGGAACCTTGTGGCTGGACGCGATCACCTGGTCGAACGCGGTCTCGATCCAGTTGCAATCCTGTTCGGTGATGGTCAGCGGCGGCAACAGCTTGATGGTGTGGCTGCCATGGCCGGAGACCTGGGTCAGAATCTTGTGATCCTTGAACAGCGGCACCGTGATAAGCTGGCAGAACAGGCCCTTGTTGGCGGTTTCGAGCACGTTCCACGAGGCTTTCAGCCGCAACGATTTCGGCGGGCCGAACTCGATACCGATCATCAGCCCCTTGCCGCGGACTTCCTTCAGGAGCTCGTAGCCGGGAACCATACGGGTCAGAGCCAGCCGCAGCTCGGCGCCGCGCTTGGCGGCGGCCTCGATCAGCTTCTCCGATTTCAGAACCTCGAGCGTGGCGATTCCGGCCGCCATCGCCAGATCGTTTTTGGCGAAGGTCGACCCGTGCACCACCGCGCGGTCCATCTGACTGAAGATCTTGTCGAACACCGCCTTGCGGGTGAGCAATGCGCCGACCGGAACGTGACCGCCCGACAGCGCCTTGGAGATCAGAACCATATCGGGTTCCACATTCCAGTGTTCGATCGCAAGGAACCGCCCGGTTCGTCCCATTCCGGTCTGGATCTCGTCCGCCACCATCAGGGTGCCATACTTGCGGCAGAGCGCAGCCGCCCCCGGCAGAAATTCGTCGGTGGGCATGTTGACGCCCTTGCCCTGGATCGGCTCGACAATGAAGGCGGCGACCTCGCGCGATGACAATGCCTGCTCGAGCGCGGCAAGGTCATTGAAGGGTACGGAGGTGCATCCGGGCAGCAGCGGCTGGAACCCGCCGCGGAAGTTGGGGTCGTCGGTGAGAGAAAGGGCGCCGTAGGTCAATCCGTGGTAGGCATGCGCGCAGTAGACGATGCCCGGCCGGCCGGTTGCGCCGCGCGCGAACTTGATCGCAGCTTCGACACATTCCGCCCCGGAATTGGCAAAAAACACCTTGTCCAGATATGGGACATATTTAAGCAGCCGTTCCGCCAGCACACCGGCCAGGGTCGAAACGTCGAGCTGCACGAGATTCGGCAGATCGCTGTCGAGAACGCTCTTCAGCGCCTGGCGCAGCGCCGGATGATTCCGCCCAATCGCAAAAACGCCAAACCCGCTGAGTAGATCGAGATAGCGAACCCCGTCGCGATCGAACAGGTACTGGCCTTGGCCCTTCTGAAAGCCGACATCATAGCCGATCGTCTTCAGGACCCGCACCAGCTGCTCGTTCAGATGGCGCGCATGCATGGAACTGCGCTGCGACTGCCGGTCCACAAACAGCTCGGAAACGTCTAGATTTGAATATGACATCAGCTACATACTTCGATTGTTGGCCATTCCGTCAACTGAAAACGCTCAATGCGGCGTTTTGACCTTTGTTCGGATCACCTACTTAAGCACAGGTATAAACCATGCGGCACTGCCCACGAAACACCATGCGCAAAGTAATATCTACCGGGATATTTTTGGCCATGGGTATTGCGCCTGCCCTGGCGGCGGATCCGACCGGCGATTGGAGGGTAGCGGACGGCGTTGCCAACATCCGTGTCGCAGAGTGCAACGGCAGCATGTGGGGGGTTGTGGTCTGGGAAAAGACGCCGGGCGGGCACGACATGAACAATCCGGACGTCTCCAAAAAGAGCAGGCCGACCCTGGGCATGCCGATCCTGATCGATATGAAGAAGAAGGCCGCGGTCGATCAATGGGAAGGCCAAGTCTACAACGCCAAGGACGGACAATTCTACAGTTCGACGATCAAGCCCGTCGGATCCGACCAGCTTGAAATTCAAGGCTGCGTGCTGGGCTTTCTCTGCGGCGGGGAAACCTGGACCCGCGTCGCAGGTCCAATTCCCTCGAGTCCTTCCAACGGCATGGCCAAGAGCACGCCGAAGACCATGGCAGCGCCGAAGACCACGGGATCCCTTGGCCCGGCCGCGAAAACGTCCGGTCATAAGCAGGCGACGGTCGCAGCGCCGGCCGATCCGGTCGGCGATATCTGCCTACTTCCCGACATCGCGCGGTTTGCCCATTAGCGCGGGCTGAAACAGCAACACGGCGGCAAGCGTCGTGAGGAGCGAGAGCGCCAAAAGCTTGCCCATGCTCGCAGTCCCCGGATGGCTCGACAGCCACAGGCTGCCGAACGCCGTGGCCGTCGTCATAGCGCTGAAAAATATCGCCCGCGTCAGGCTCGACTGCAGCAGATTCGTTTTGCCGGCGCGCCACGCCGTTACGTAATAGATCTTGAACGCCACGCCGACGCCGAGCAGCAATGGCAGCGCGACGATATTGGCGAAGTTGAGCGGTAGCCCGATCAGCACGCAGATTTCCATCGTCACCGCTCCGGCCACCAGCAGCGGAACCAGCGTCAACAGCACATCGGTGACGCGCCGCAACGCGAGCCAGAGCAGAAAACCGATCACGACCAGCGCCGTCAGGCCGGCATGGATGAAGGCCTTGACGACGGTGTCGCCGGATTTGAGAATTGATACCGGTCCGCCGACCGCGTGCGGCTCGGCAGCCAGGACGGCCGCCGCAAACTTGCGCAGCGTGTCGTTGTCGTTGGGGTCGCCGCGCGGCTGCACCTCGACGCGCGTCAGGCCGTCCTTGGTTTTCCAGCCACGCACGAGATCGGCCGGCAGCGTCTTGAGGCTGACCGGCTGGGCCTGCAACGCGTTCTTGAGTTGGCTGAGCACCACCTTCAACGGCACGACGAAGATGGCCTGCGTCTTGTCTCGCACAGCCTCGTTCGAATCGGCGAGCTTCGACAAGGCATCGGCGAGCCGCCGCGAAGCCACCGCTCCCGGCCCCTTGGCGTCGCCGGCGGTCTTCCGCAGGCTTTCCGCAGTTCCCTTCAAGGCCTCGACATTCTCCGCGTCCGACGGCGGAGCATCGATCGATTCAGGGTTGA
>JBAVEE010000443.1:0-7528 GCA_049587575.1 Bradyrhizobium sp. | reverse complement strand
GGCGCGTCAAGCCCAGGGGAACCTGAGGCTGGAACCTAGGGCTGGATCGCAAGAGGCCTCGCTGTTCCCTCGCCCCCGCGGCCGGGGCGGCAAGAAAGCCCGTTAACGCTTCGCTCATCCTTTTCGTCGAAATGGCGGTGTACGCCGCCGTCATCGGTCGAAGTTTTTCCGCCGGCGTGGTGATATCGGCAGGTCGTCGGATCGAGTGTGGCGTGATGCGTAACATAATGATCTTTGCCGCGCTTATGGCCGGCCTCGGCACCCTCATGGCGCAGGTCGCGGACAAGATGACGCCGGCGCCGGCCTCCGCCAGCACGACCGCGCGAAAAGCGCTTCCCGCCGAGACGGTAGCGCAAGCCGGTAACCGCAGCCTCAGCATCCCGCGCGACGGCCGCGGCCATTTCGAGACCGAAGGCCGGATCGATGGCCAGCGGATCGCCTTCATGGTCGACACCGGCGCGTCCGTCATAGCCTTGAACGAAAGCTCGGCGGCGCGGTTCGGGCTGCGCCCGGCGCGCGGCGACTACAAGGCGACCGTGACGACCGCCAACGGCACCATCAAGGCGGCGCCGACCCGGCTGGCCATGGTCGATGTCGGCGGTCTGGTGGTGCGCGACGTCGACGCGATGGTGCTGCCCGACGAAGCGCTGTCGGAAAACCTGCTCGGCCTGTCGTTCCTGTCGAAGCTGAAGCGGTTCGAATACGCCAACGGCAAATTGGTGCTGGAGCAGTAAGGGCCCTTGGTTGCCAATCCACCTACATGCTCTGACGGACTTAGATCAGCAGACGGACCCGCTCGTAATATCGCTTAGCGGCTCCCATGATCGCGACTTGTCGGATTCAAAAAGCCCGCGGCGGATTTTCCGGCGCGGGCTTAATTCTTGCGACGATGAAAATATGCCGGTGATTTGCTCGACGTGTCAAAATGTTTTTGCGGGATCGCTCAAAAGGCCGGACCATGCACCTTTGCATGGGGTTGTTTTCGATATTTTTCGTTGAGAGGCCCATCCATGGTTCAGCGCCTGGCGCAACAGCGCAGCGGTTGGCGCCGCCGTGCAAAGATGGGTGGATGACGCTTCGCCCATCCATCCCGATTAATCGCCACCAGACGGCTGTTCCGCCTTCCGTTGCGGCCGCACATCCGATATGGCTTCGGCACATTGCCTGCAGCGTTTCGCGGGAAATGGCGCTGTTTCACGAAAAGGCCGTTTGAATGTTTCCGAAGCCGAAATCCGTGCTGGTTCCGAACACCTATGCCTTCGAATCCGAGCCGATGGTGAAGGCGACCGGCTTTCGCGAATACGATGCCCGCTGGCTGTTCGGCAAGGAAATCAACCTGATGGGCATCCAGGCGCTCGGCATGGGGCTGGGCGCGCTGATCGCGGAACTCGGCGTCAAGCAGGAGGTCGTGACCGGGCACGATTTCCGGAGCTATTCGGCCTCGATCAAATACGCGCTGATCTCGGGGCTGATGGCTTCGGGCTGCAGGGTTCACGACATCGGCCTGTGCATGACGCCGATGGCGTATTTCGCGCAATTCGATCTCGACGTGCCCTGCGTCGCGATGGTGACGGCGTCGCACAACGACAATGGCTGGACCGGCGTCAAGATGGGCGCCAACCGGCCCCTCACCTTCGGCCCCGACGAGATGACCCGCCTGAAGGAGATCGTGCTCAACGCCGACTTCAAGAACAAGGTCGGGGGCAGTTACGAGTTTCACGGGAATTTTCCGGCACGCTATATCGCCGACCTGACCAAGCGCCCAAAACTCAAGCGCAAGCTGAAAGTCGTGGTCGCCTGCGGCAACGGCACCGCGGGCGCGTTCGCGCCGCAGGTGATGGAAGCGATCGGTTGTGAAGTGGTGCCGCTCGACACCGAGCTCGATTATACGTTTCCGAAATACAATCCCAATCCCGAAGACATGGAAATGCTGCACGCCATCCGCGACGCGGTGCTTGAGCACAAGGCCGACGTCGGGCTGGGCTTCGACGGCGACGGCGACCGTTGCGGCGTGGTCGACAATACCGGGGAAGAGATCTTCGCCGACAAGGTCGGCGTGATGCTGGCGCGCGATATGTCGGCGATCCACAAGGACGCGCAGTTCGTGGTCGACGTGAAGTCGACGGGGCTTTTTGTCACCGACCCGGTGCTGCAAAAGCAGGGCGCGAAAACCGTTTACTGGAAGACCGGCCATTCCTACATGAAGCGCCGCACCAACGAACTGGGCGCGCTGGCGGGCTTCGAGAAATCCGGCCACTTCTTCTTCAACAAGCCGTTTGGCCGCGGCTATGACGACGGCCTGATCTCGGCGATCGCGATCTGCGAGATGCTCGATCGGGCGCCGGGCAAGTCGATGGCGGACCTGAAAAACGCGCTGCCGAAGACCTGGTCGTCGCCGACGATGTCGCCGCATTGCGCCGACGAGGCCAAATATGGCGTCGTCGATGCCGTGGTGAAGCATTTCGAGGCGATGCAGAACCGGGGCGAGAAGGTCGCGGGACAAAAAATCCGCGACCTCGTCACCGTCAACGGCGTGCGCGTCACCGTCGAGGACGGCAGCTGGGGCCTGGTGCGGGCGTCGTCCAACAAGCCGGAGCTGGTGGTGGTGGTCGAAAGCCCGGTCTCGAAAGCGCGGATGCACGACTTGTTCGAGGCGATGGATTCGGTGCTGCGCACCCATCCCGAGGTCGGCGAGTATAATCAGAAGATTTGAGGGCTCGTGTCCCGGGCGCGGCGCATCTCAAGCGAAGCGAAATAGTGCGCTGCAGACCCGGAATCCATATCGCGACAGGCTCGTGACTCGTGGGTCGCGGTCCCGCGTCGCATCGTCAAGTGCGTCGAAGACGCGCGTTGACGCGCTGCGCCGGGTCCGGGACACGATTGCCGCCTACGCCACCTGCAGCGATCCGAGGAAGCTGTCGACCTCGGATTTCAGGCGGCCGGACTGCGACGACAAGCCGTTGGCGGCATCGAGCAGCCGGGAAGTAGCCATGCCGGCTTCGTCGGAAGTCCGGGCGACGCTGAGGATATTGTCGCTGACGTTTCTGGTGCCATCCGCTGCCTGCTGCACGTTGCCGGCGATTTCGCGCGTCGCCGCCCCCTGCTGATCGACTGCGGACGCAATCTGGCTGGATATCTGGTCGATCTCCGCAATCGTTCCGCCGATCGCCTGGATGGCATTGACGGCTTCGCCGGTCGCAGCCTGGATGCTCTGAATCTGCGCGGAGATTTCCTCCGTCGCCTTGGCGGTCTGATTGGCCAGCGCCTTGACTTCACTCGCCACGACGGCAAATCCCTTGCCGTGTTCGCCGGCGCGCGCCGCTTCGATGGTCGCGTTCAGGGCCAGCAGGTTGGTCTGGCTGGCGATGTTCTGGATCAGCGTCACGACCTCGCCGATCTTCTGCGTGCCGCTGGCAAGCCCCTCAACCACGGAGTTGGTGCGGCGCGCTTCCTCGGCGGCCTTGCCCGCGATCTCGGCGGAGCGGGTCACCTGCTTGGCGATCTCGCTGATCGATGCGGTGAGCTCCTCGGTTGCGGCGGCAACCGTTTCGACGTTCGCCGAGGCCTGCGTCGATGCGGAGGCGGCCGCGGTGGTTTGCCGTGTCGTTGCTTCGCTGTTGCCGCTGATCGACGAGGACAGCCCCTGGATTTCGCTGGCGGCCACCGCGACCGCCTCGACGATACGTCCGATGTTGCGCTCGAAGCCGGAGGCGAGTTCGCGCCTTGCGGCGTCGCGTTCCTGCTTCGCCCGCCCCTCGGCCTCGGTGCGCTCGGCATTGGCGTGGGCTTCGGCGGCGCTCGCAGCTTCGGCCTCGGCGGTCTTCAGCGCCGTAGTCTCGAACAGCTGTGACAGCTTGTGGGCCAGCCAGATCAAAACGCATGCTTCGATGACGAGAATGACGGCGTGAAGAACGACGCGTCCGAAATCGGCCCCACCGGGATAAATTGCCGCCGGAAGGATGAAATTAAGCGCCAGGTGATGCAGCGCGACCGCGATCGTGCCGGCGATGATCGGCCGATAGTCACAATAGGCGACCAGACATGCCAGCGCCGCGAAGAAATACATGTGCATGTCGATCTGCCAGGGGTGCCCTTCGAGCTCGAAGGTGAGCACCGATACCCCGCCCATCAAGGCGACGGCAAAAATCAGACGGGTCGAAAGTCCGTTGCCGGCCACGCGCCAGGACAGCGTCGCGGCGAGCGCCATTGCCACCATCAAGGCGGTCGGCAGCAGCCAATCCGCCCCGCGCATCATGCCGATGATCACGCAGATCGGAACATGCAGCCAGAGCACCGCGAGCAATACCTTGCTGGCGGTTTCACGCAAAATTTCCAGGTCCTTACTCTCGATGGCCATTGGCGGTTTCCTCATGCTTATTTCGTCAGGCAGGCGGCGACGGCCTGCGGGTCCATAGCGAGCCAGACGCCGGCCTGGCGCAGCCGGGCCAGTCCGCCGTGGTCATCCGGCCGCACCACCAGAACGGCCGGAACGGCCGTCATCCTGACGATGGCGGCGTTGGCGGAAGCCGCCGCCAGCAAAACCTGCTGTGCGCTCCACCATGGCGGGAAGGCCACCGCCACCACCTCGGCGCCGGGACGAACCTGAAGGGACAGCGCGGCAATGGCGATGAAGCTCGCAACCAGCAATGCGGCAGCGTTGAGCCACGCCGGCCACCGGTGCCTCGTGATGCTGTTTCCCCGCCCCATCACGGCAAATTATCATGCCGATGCTAATCAGCCGTTAAGAGTCCATTGGAGGTGGGGGCCGGGGGCGAGGCGGGTTGCGGGCAGGAGCCTGGTCGACGGCGAACACGCCGCCGTCATGCCCCGCGAAGAGGCTAAGCCGCGGCCGGTACCGGCAGCGCGGTCACCGACTTGATCTTCTCCATCGCGAAGCGTGAGGTGACATTCTTCAGGGGCACCGCGCCGATCAGCTTCTTGTAGAACACGTCGTAGCTCTGCATGTCCGCGACCACGACGCGCAGCATGTAGTCGACGTCGCCCGCCATCCGGTAGAACTCCATCACTTCCGGCATCGCGCTGACGGCGTCGGCGAATTTGCGAAGCCAGGCTTCGGAATGATCGGCGCTTTCGACCGACACGAAGACCGTAAGGCCGAGCCCGATCTTGTTCTGGTCGACCAACGCGACCCGGCGCAGGATGACGCCATCGGCCTCCAGCCGCTGGATACGTTTCCAGCACGGCGTCGAGGATAGCCCGACCCGGTCGCCGATCTCGGCCACCGACAGCGAGGCATCCTGTTGCAGCACCGTGAGGATCTTGCGGTCGATGGCGTCGAGCCGGCGATGGGGCTCGCTGGCCTGAACGGCAAGGTCGGTCATGAGAAGAACTTTCTTCCAATTATGAGGCTTGTAATCCTCATATATAGAAAATCCTTCCAATACAAGCCCGCTACAACCCCGTAGCGGCCATGCCGGTGATCTGGTCCTGGCCTAAAAGCGCTTCAACTTCAGCACGTTGTGGGGCGGCGAAGGCGCCTCCGAAACGGGTACATTTCAGGGCCGCGGCGGCGGAAGCGAACCGCAGTGCGGCGCGCAAATCCTGATGCTCGGTGATGGCGAGGGCAAAGGCGCCATGGAATACGTCGCCGGCGCCCAGCGTATCCACGGTATGCACCGGGAAGGCCGGTGTCTGCTGCAGGGTCTGGTGCTCGTCGAGCCAGATCGTCCCTTGCGCGCCGCGCGTGCCCGCCAGGAACGACGGCGTCAGTTTCGCGATCTTTTTGAGCGCCTCGCCGTCGTCGGCGACATCGGCGGTCTCCTGCAAGGGCTCGCTCGAAAACACCAGATGCGACGACGCGGTGAGAAGTCCCTCCCGCAACGACATCGCGCGATCGACATCGACGATCACGGGAATTCCGCGCCGGCGCGCCTCTGCGCAGAGATCGGTGCAGAACGCGGCGCAACGGCTCTCGGTCAGGATGGCGTCGCAGTCCTCAAGCAGAGTGTCGGCATCGGGCAGGCGGACTTTCCACAATTCCGGATCGCGGAACGTCACGATGGTGCGCTCGCCTGATGGGTCGATCATGATGTTGGAGATCGGCGTCACCAGGCCCGGCATGTGGACGATGTGTTTGGTCTCGATGCCTTCCTGCGCCATTTTCTCGAAGATATATTTTGAAGTGGTTTCGCGCGCGTCGCCCATCGGTCCGCAGATCGAGGCACGACCGCCGAGCCGAACGATCCCGATCGCGCCGTTGAGCGCGTTGCCGCCGCATATTTCATCGAAATGGCTGGCGTTTTCCTTGGAGCCGCGCGCGGGCAGTCCCGCCACGCGAAACGTCAGGTCGCGCACCGGCATGCCGATGCAGAGAATGCGCGGAGGGATCTTGGGCGCGGCGGTGTGAAAGTTCATGTCGGAATCCGTCATGCCGATTCCGTGAGGTGCCGGAACCTGGCCGGAGCTAACAGATGAAGCCATTGCCGGGTTCCCGCTATGCACGCTGGTCCGGCCCATTATGCACCCATCGTCCGAGCAAATGGTGGGCAATTGCGAACGGATGCGGCCCTGCGAGGCCTTCGGGATGTTCCCGTTTGATCATCAAGGTCGCTTCATGGCGGTCGAACCAGCGCGCATCCTCGAGTTCCGAACGATCGACGACGACATCCTCGTTGGTGGCGCGCGCGGTGCAGCCGATCATCAGCGATGACGGGTAGGGCCAGGGTTGCGTCATGTAGTAGTTGACGTCGGTGCAGTGAATTCCGGCTTCCTCGAAAATCTCGCGGCGGACCGCGTCCTCGATGGTTTCGGCAGCCTCGACGAAGCCGGCCAGGCACGAATACATTCCGGGAGGGAAGTGCTTCTGCCGGCCCATCAGGACCTTGTCGCCCGATGCCACCAGCATGATCACGACCGGGTCGGTGCGGGGAAAATGTTCGACCTTGCAGTTCGGGCAATCGCGCTTCCAGCCGCCTTCCTTCATCGCGGTGCGGGCGCCGCAATTGGCGCAGTAGCCGTGGCGCTGATGCCAGCTCACCATCGACTTCGCCATCGCGATCGCCGCAAGCTGGTTGGCCGGAACCAGGCCCTGCATCGCCATGCCGCGCAGTTCGGTCACGGCGGCGTCGTCGCGGGTCGACAGTTTCTCCACGGCCGCGGGCGAGATGCCCATGCCGAACACCGGCGCGCCCTCACGCAGCCCCAGGAAGATCGTGCCGGGATTGGCGCCGAATGTCAGCGCTTCATCAAGGCTGAGCAGCGCGCGCGGACCGGCGGCCTCGCGCTTCACCACCAGCGAGTCGCGATAGACCACATAGGCGCGGGCGTCACGGTGCCCTTCGAGTGCCAAAAGCCTGGCGTCGTCGCTGCGCAGATGCGCGGCGCGATCGAGAATATGCGTGACAAAACCCGGCTGTCCCAACGGAAATGAATCGAATGCTGTCATGTGCCCAACCAGATTTGTTCAACCAAGCCAGATTTTACGGCGGAGCGCGCTGATAAACATCTGGACTTCCTCCGCGTCGTGCGCGAGCGGCGGCATCACCCCCCAGACCGGACGGGGCCAGGC
>JBAVEE010000442.1:0-2823 GCA_049587575.1 Bradyrhizobium sp. | reverse complement strand
TGCCACAACCGCACGGTTCCCACCAATCGGCCCTTCGCCACGGCCGAGAGGGCGAGGCCTTCGGCGGGCGCGCGGCCGTCGCGCAGGCGCTGACAAGTGCGCGCCTGGCGGTTTGCGCCAAAGCAGGCATCAAGCAGCGCTTCGCGCGCAGCGGCGTCCGAGGCGCGCTCGCTGCGGATCGCGAACGGAGCGGCGTCGGTTGAGAGAGCAACGGGGGTCTTCGGCAAAGCAGTCATGGCACGTCAGTCCTCGCTCCAAACGGCGGCAAGCCGCTGGAAGCGTTGTCGGCAGATTTGCGTGTGAGAAGGACGGGAGCCGGCGGACCGGCTCCCGACTATATCGAGCCTCAGGGAGGCTGGATCAGATGTGGTAGGTCCGCAGCGGCGGGAAGCCGTTGAAGGCCACCGACGAGTAAGTCGACGTATACGCGCCGGTTCCCTCGATCAGCAGCTTGTCGCCGATCTCAAGCGTCACCGGCAGCGGGTACGGCATCTTCTCGTACAGCACGTCGGCCGAATCGCAGGTCGGGCCCGCGAGCACGCACGGCGTCATTTCCGCGCCGTCATGCGGCGTGCGGATGGCATAGCGGATCGACTCGTCCATGGTCTCGGCGAGACCGCCGAACTTGCCGATGTCGAGATACACCCAGCGCACATCGTCTTCGTCGCTCTTCTTGGAGATCAGAACGACTTCGGTCTCGATGATGCCGGCGTTGCCAACCATGCCGCGCCCCGGCTCGATGATGGTCTCCGGGATCTGGTTGCCGAAATGCTTGCGCAGCGAGCGGAAGATCGACCGCCCGTATTGCACGACCGGAGGAACGTCCTTCAGGTACTTGGTCGGGAATCCGCCGCCCATGTTGACCATGGAAAGGTTGATGCCCCGCTCCGCGCAGTCGCGGAACACGGTCGAGGCCATCGCCAGCGCACGGTCCCACGCCTTCACCTTGCGCTGCTGCGAGCCGACATGGAACGAGATTCCATAGGGCTCCAGGCCGAGGCGCTTGGCGAGGTCGAGCACGTCGACGGCCATCTCCGGATCGCAGCCGAACTTGCGCGATAGCGGCCATTCGGCGCCTGCGCAATCATAGAGGATGCGGCAGAATACCTTGGCGCCGGGCGCCGCGCGGGCGATCTTCTCGACTTCCGCGGTGCAATCGACCGAAAACAGGCGAATGCCGCGCGCGAAGGCGCGCGCGATGTCGCGCTCCTTCTTGATCGTGTTGCCATAGGAAACCCGCTCCGGGGACGCCCCCGCGGCGAGCGCCATCTCGATTTCGGCGACCGAGGCGCAGTCGAAGCACGAGCCCATTGATGCCAGCAGCGACAGCACTTCCGGCGCCGGGTTTGCCTTCACCGCATAGAACACGCGGCTGTCCGGCAGCGCCCTGGAGAAGCTCTGATAGTTGTCGCGCACGACTTCGAGGTCGACGACGAGGCAGGGCTCGACGTCCTGGCCCTCGTTACGGCGGTTGCGCAGGAATTCCTGAATGCGTTCAGTCATAGTAGCACTCTCCCAAACGGCCCAGCGACGGGACACGTTCAAAAATGATCTCGGATAAGAGCGCTCCGGCCACGTTGCGCGATGGAGGCGCGACGAGGCCAAAATACTCAAACCGAATTGTGCTGCCGTGGATTGGTTGGGAAGGATCCCGCCCGCACACCTGGCAATGAAGGACAAGCCTCTTCGGTATTCGCGCCGGCTGGTGGAAAGCCGGCAGAGACCAAAAAAGCCCGATCCGTCGTTGCTTTAAGTCGCGTCCCCCGTTGAGAACGAGGTGCGCCGGTTCGCCTCCGGCTGCCAGTCACGGTTGCAAGGAGCGAAGAGACCTTCAACGGCATCTCTTGAGAGAGATGCTGGCCTATCAAATCAACCGACTTACTAAGTCACCGACCTACTAAGTATTGGACTTGAGCGACCCTCGGTTCTTCATCCCTTGGCGGCTGTCCGGCCTCTTGTCCGGATACCTACCGACTGACACACGACCACAGGCACGTGCGAAATTGGGCAATTCTGCAAATAGGCGTTTTGAGTCTGCTTCGCAACATTTTTTTTAGGCTGTGGGGAAATTTCCCTAACACGCGCTTACGTCGCCGCAGCGGTGCGCGAAAGCGACGTTGAAAATGAACAGGCGTTAAGTTTCTTTAATGAAGCGTAAGGATTTGACGTAAGGCGCTACGCGGCTTCGTCGCGCAGTGACTTAAGCGCGGCGTGTGAACGGCTCGACGCGCTGCGCCGCGCGGATGAACGCGGCCATGATGAAGACGCCGATCGCGAACAGCACGGCCTGCATGACGTGTGCGCCGGTATCGTCCAGACCGAACAGGATCGCGAGCGCCCAACCGCCGGCGAAGGCGGCGCCAAACACCTCGGCGCCGATCAGGATCGCCGCGCTGATGACGGTGATGACGCTGGGCCAGATGATCTGGCGGGCGCCGGTCGGGGAGGCTTGCGAACTCATGGGCTGGATCCTGTCTGAGGGCGGCAATCTCTATGAAAAGGCCGGCGCTATCAAGCGCAAAAGGCCCAAAAAAGCCCCATCGCGTGCTATAGCTTCGCCCATCGATTTGGGACGCAAACTGGAATTGGCATGTCAGAAACCGGGGAAATGATGGTCACCGCGCAGGCTCAGGCAAACCCGCTGCTGCGGCCGTGGCAGACGCCGTTCGAGACGCCGCCATTCGCCGACATCGCGCCGGAGCATTTCCTCCCCGCCTTCGAGCAGGCGTTCGCCGATCATGCCGCCGAAGTAGCCGCGATCGAGCATGATCCCTCCGCGCCGGACTTTGCCGCTGCGATGAAGCTATCCGAAAGGCCGTCGTG
>JBAVEE010000441.1:0-2214 GCA_049587575.1 Bradyrhizobium sp. | reverse complement strand
GGCGACGACAGGAACAAGGGCAAGTTCGGCGGCGGCCGCGACAAGGGTGGCCGCGACAAGGGCGGCCGCGATCGTGACAAGGGCGGCCGCGAGAGCGGGCCCTCGCACCGGCAATATGCCTCCAGCGCCGGCCCGCGCGAGCGCGAACGCCCGATCGATCCCAATTCGCCGTTCGCCAAACTGGCGGCGCTCAGGGAACAGCTCGCCGCCAACCGCAAGGACTGACCAAACCCCTTCTACGGTGTTGCTTGGAGCGCCAGCGTCTCGACAAATGGTTGTGGCACGCGCGGGTCGTCAAGGCCCGCACCAGCGCGGCGGCGCTGGTCGAGGCGGGCCATGTTCGCGTCAATGGCGTGCGCGAGACGGCGCCCGGCCACGGCGTCAAGACCGGCGACGTGCTGACGATCGGGCTTGATCGCGGCGTGCGGCTGCTCAAGGTCAC
This sequence comes from Bradyrhizobium sp., assembly GCA_049587575.1. Lineage (GTDB taxonomy): Bacteria > Pseudomonadota > Alphaproteobacteria > Rhizobiales > Xanthobacteraceae > Bradyrhizobium. Next base: position 1,772 of record JBAVEE010000441.1, on the reverse strand, counting down.
CGGATTCGCAGAACGGCGCGGCGATGCGTCGGCGGCGCGTGCGCTGTATGTCGATTTGCAGGGCGGGCAGCAGCAACCACAAGAGTAACTATCCGGATTCGGAGCCATTCGCTTCGTGCCGGATGGCCTGAAATGCATGCCGGCAGGGGCCTGGCTTCACTTGCGGCTCAAGTCTTCCTGCGCTACGCAAACCTCTCAAAATTGACCCGTTTCGCTGTTTCGGAGTCCTGGATGACTTACGTCGTCACTGAAGCCTGCATCAAATGCAAATATACCGATTGCGTTGAAGTCTGCCCCGTGGACTGCTTCTACGAAGGCGACAATATGCTGGTGATCCATCCCGACGAATGCATCGATTGCGGGGTATGCGAACCTGAATGCCCGGCGGACGCGATCAAGCCGGACACCGAGCCGGGCCTGGAAAAATGGCTCGAGGTGAATACCGAATATGCCAAGAGCTGGCCGAATATCACCCAGAAGAAGGAATCTCCGGCTGACGCCAAGGATTTCGAGGGGGTGGAGGGCAAATTCGAGAAGTTTTTTTCTCCGAAGCCCGGGACCGGCGACTGATCGAAAGCCCGCTTTCGCTTAACCCTAATCCCTGTGAGAACGCCAAACTCCCGGCAAAGCGTCCTGGAGAGGGCGTAAATCATTGATTTTTACGGAAAATGTGCTATATTGGGCACATTGCGAGCCGAATCCAGCCATGCGTCGTTCTGGGCCCAGGGTTCCCGTGAAAACATCGAACAGGGAGCGTGGCAGTTCCGCGCGCAGGCTGTGTCACAGAAAACGCGTAAAATGAGTGCTTCCAAGGGTTCCAAGAAAGCCGCTGCGGTAACTCGTAGTGCAACCAAGAGCCGTTCCCGGACTTCTCTCAAGGATCCCCGGAAGGCCCCCAAGGCCTCGGCTGCCAAATCCTCCAAAAACAAAAGAAGCGCAATGCCAAACAAGACTGCAAAAACTGCCGCGAAAGCGACGGGTTCGAAGGCCACTGCTTCGAAGGTCGCTCCTTCCAAGACCGCTGCTCCCAAGACCGCTGCCCCCAAAGCCGTTGCCCCCAAGGTCGCGGCCGCAAGTAAGCCCGTCGTCGCCCCCAAGCCCGCCGCAAAGCCGGTGGCGGCCGCTCCGCGGGTCGAAGAGCCGAAGAAGCCGCTGACCCAGCGCCAGGGCTTCAAGACCAACGAATTCGTGGTTTATCCCGCTCATGGCGTGGGTCAGATCCTGGCCATCGAAGAGCAGGAAATCGCCGGCGCGAGGCTTGAGCTGTTCGTGATCAATTTCATGAAGGACAAGATGACGCTGCGGGTGCCGACCGCGAAAGTCGCCAATGTCGGCATGCGCAAGCTGTCGGAGCCGGCGCTGGTCAAGCGGGCGCTGGAAACCCTCAAGGGCCGCGCGCGCGTCAAGCGCACGATGTGGTCGCGCCGCGCCCAGGAATACGAAGCCAAGATCAATTCGGGAGATATCGTCGCGATCGCCGAAGTGGTGCGCGATCTCTATCGCTCGGAATCGCAGCCCGAACAGTCCTACAGCGAACGTCAGCTCTATGAAGCCGCGCTCGATCGGCTGTCGCGGGAAATCGCCGTCGTGCAGCACGTGACGGAAACCGAGGCGGTGAAGGAGATCGAAGGCCAGCTCGCCAAGAGCCCGCGCCGCGGCGCCAAGGCCGAGGCGGGCGCCGAGGCCGACAGCGAGGCGGATGCCGATGCCGATGGCGACGACGCCGCGGTTGCCGACGAAGCCGCGTAAGCAGCTTTTCCGAAGCTTCAGAT
>JBAVEE010000440.1:0-5753 GCA_049587575.1 Bradyrhizobium sp. | reverse complement strand
CGATCTTTCCACGCCGGCAATGCGTCTGAAAAAGGCAGTGCGGTCGCCGTGTAGACGCCGCGCGCGATGGCGCGGGCCACGACATTGGCCGCGATCATGCCGAGCTCGGTGAGGCCGACCAGCGGGTCGATCGGCTTCTCGCCGGTCGCTGCGGCGAACACCACGTCGCCGTCCATCGGTGCGTGCACCGGATAGATGGCGCGGGCGAAACCGGTCTGCGCGATCATGGCAAGCCGCCTGGCTTGGGTCTTTGTCAGTGCGGCGTCGGTGACGACGACGGCCAGCGTCGTGTTCTCCGCAGATGTCGCGGCAGGGCCGCCCTTGATCCGCATCCTCAGCATCTCCGGCGTGAACGAGCCCGGCAATCCGCGCCCGCCATATTCGCCGTCGATTTCAAATGGCGCGGCCCAGAACCACGGTCCGTCGCCGACCGTGACGGTGCCGAGCGCATTGACCACCGCGAGTGCCGCGACCTTGACGCCGCCATCGGTTTGCGCGGAAGCGGAGCCGAGCCCGCCCTTCAGGTTGGCCGTAAGCGCGCCGAGGCCCGCTCCGGCGCTGCCGAGCGCGAAAGTTTCGGCGGCCGCAGCGGCCGCCGCGTAGCCGAGATCGCGGTACGGCGCAAAGCGGCCCCACCGCTTGTTGCCCCCGTTCAGGAGATCGAAACAGATCGCGCCGGGCACGATCGGAACGATGGCGCCGCGCACCGCAAAGCCACGGCCTTTTTCCGCGAGCCAGGCCTGCACGCCGCCGCCGGCTTCGAGCCCGAATGCCGAACCGCCCGCAAGCGCGATGGCGTCGATCTTTTCAACGGTATTGGCGAGGTCGAGCAGCGCGCCCTCGCGCGTGCCCGGGCCGCCGCCGCGCACGTCCATGGCCGCCACCGCAGGCTGATCGAAGATCACCGCCGTGACGCCGGATGCAAGCGCCGCATCATCGGCGTGGCCGACGCGAACCCCGGCAATGTCGGTGAGGAGATTGTTCATGGTGCGGGTCCGTCAGGAGGTGATCCCATAGCCCTCGGTATCTCGTCAGCAGATATAGCAGTCCTGAACAATGCATCAATTGTCGAGGGCTATTCTGATCATTCTCGCCAGATCGGACTTGCGATACGGCTTGGCGAGCAGCAGCACGCCGGTGTCGAGGCGTCCGTGATGAACGATGGCGTTCTCGGTATATCCGGAGGTGAACAGCGTCTTCAGCGACGGTCGTCGCTTCAGCGCCATGTCGACAAGTTGGCGGCCGTTCATGGACCCGGGCATGATGACGTCGGTAAACAGCAGATCGACGGTGGCGGTATTGTCAAGGACCGCGAGAGCTTCCGCCGCGTTGCCTGCCTCAAGCGTCGTGTAGCCAAGACTCTCGATCTGGGTCACCACATATCGGCGCACGAGCCTGTCGTCCTCGACCACCAGGACAACCTCGTGCCCGCCGTCAATGCCGGAAGACGCCAGCAGCTCCCCGGCCGTGTCGGGCAGTCCGGCCGCCCGCGGCAGATAGACCTTCACGGTCGTCCCGTGGCCTTCCTCGCTGTAAATCTTGACGTGCCCGTTGGATTGCTTGACGAAGCCGAACACCATGCTGAGCCCAAGGCCCGTGCCCTTGCCGACCTCCTTGGTGGTGAAGAAGGGATCGTACACCTTCTCCAGGTTCGCGGCGGGAATCCCCGAGCCGGTGTCGCTCACGGCGATCATGACGTAGTTTCCGACCGTGACCTCGCTGTGCATGTCCGCATAGGTTTCATCGAGATAAACATTGTTGGTCTCGAGCACGAGCTGGCCGCCGGTCGGCATGGCGTCGCGGGCGTTCAGCGAGAGGTTCAGGATCGCGCTCGCGAGCTGGTTTGGATCGACCATGGCGGTCCAGGCGTCCTTCGCCAGCAACGGGTTGATCTGGATATGTTCGCCTAGCGTCGGGCGCAGCAGCTTCGCTGTTTCGAGCACGAGCGTATTGACGTCAACCTCACGCGGCTGCAGCGGCTGTTTGCGCGCGAATGCGAGCAGATGTCTGGTCAGGTTGGCGCCGCGTTCGGCGGCATCGTCGATCATCTTCGCGATCGCCGTGAGTTGCGGATTGTCGGCGACGGCCTCGGCCAGAATTCCGATGGTTCCCGTGATGACGGTCAGGATGTTGTTGAAGTCATGGGCGATGCCGCCGGTCAATTGGCCGACGGCTTCCATTTTTTGAGCTTGCCGAAATTGGGCTTCTGCGGCCTGCTTTTCGGTAAGATCGCGACCAACGAAGAAGTGCCGCCTCACTGGCTCCGACCACGCGCCCATCCATGTCAGCGTCACGACCCGGCCATCCCTGTGGACGTAGCGGGTCTCGAAGTTGCGCATATGCCGTCCGCGGCGGGCCGAACGCATCTCTTCGCGGGTGCTGTCGAGATCGTCGGGGTAGATGAATTCTACTGCGCTGTGGCCGATCATTTCCGCAGGCTCGTAACCCAGGATCGCCGTCGAGCTCGGGCTGACCTGGACAAAAGTGCCCTGGGTATCCGTTACCAGAATAAGGTCCTGCGACGTCTCGAAGATTCGCTGCCGCTCCTCGATCTCCCGGCTGAGCGCGGCTTGCGTCCTTTTGTTCTCCGTGATGTCGCGCGCAATCTTGGACGCTCCGACGATCTCTCCGGCCAGCGACCGCAGTGGCGAGACAGCCAGCGACACATGCACCTCGCGGCCGTCCTTGTGCACGCGGGTGGTTTCGTAGTGTTCGATCGCTTCACCCCCGGCTATCCGATCGAGGATATCGCGAACCTCGGCGCGACGTTCCGGCGGCACGATGATGTCGATGCGCTTGCCGACAGCTTCCGCCGCGGTAAACCCGAAAAGACGTTCGGCGGCCCGGTTCCAGGCAGTGATGGTGCCATCGAGCGCTTTGGCAATGATGGCGTCGTTGGAGGATGCCACCACCGCGCTGAACAGGTGCTCCCGTTCGGTGTAGCGGTCCCTTTCGGAGGCGGCCTGCCGGCGCTGCGTTTCGAGCAGGCGGGACAACCTGGCCTGCATGGCGGTGTTGTGGACGAGCAGTACCGCCAGAACGAAACTTGCCGCGCAGAGTCCATAGATGCGGCCAACATAAAAGCCCAAATCGAATCGGGCCACATTGACGATCGCCGACAGCGCGATATCGAACAGCCAGGCACACAGCACGACCATCAGCCAGACGTCGATCACCGAATGCGGGCGGCGAAACCACAGGACCAGCAGGGCCGCGAGGCTGAGACACCACAGCGTCGACACGACGCCGATCATGGTGGACGTATATTGCCCCTGGCTCAGCAGCGTCGGCAGCATGTCGTGTTTGCTGAGGACGAGCCAGGCAAAGACGGACATCGCAACGGCGACGGCGATGACGCTTGCAAGGATGGCTCCGCCGGCCGATCCCGCTATCTTGGCGCCGCCATCGCCGTCTTTCAGCACGGCATAGCCGAGTACGAGCAGCGGAAATCCGCCGTGCCAGATCATGTAAAGCCAGACCGTCGTCTGCGGACCGCCACTGAAAAGCCCGGTCGGTGAAAACAGGCCGGGGAACGTCAGGGCGTGAACGATCGCCGCGGCGGCGGTAAACAAATATCCGCTCGCAAGCAGCAGCAGCGCCCGGGACCGCAGGATGCTGAATTGCGAGAACAGCAGGATGGCGGTGATCAGGTCAATGATCGCAAGTGCGGATTGGTAGCTTGCAACGAACTCCGGAACCGGTGGCAGCGGCACACCGGCGAACGGAACGGCGCACGCGAACAGAATCGACGAGACGCCGACAACCGCGAAGGCGACCCTACGATCGTGCGGTGTTGCCGGTAGCGTGGAAAGAAAGACGCTGTTGTCCTCGCTCGCCGGCATTGTCGCCTCCCGCAAACTGGCATTGCACGCGCCATGTTAAATTCGCCGAATCAGCGCAGATAGATACTAAGGTCTGTCGGGAGGAATATTTCCTGGAACTGTTGGCTTGGACGGTATCGGAGCATTCGACAGGCTGTCGGCGACGGCGGCCATCAGCTCGGCGGGTTTGAATGGCTTTTGCAGGCTCGAAACAGCTCCCAGTCTTGTTGCCATATGCAGAAAATCCGGTCTTCGCTCCGAGGCGAGGCGGAACTGTTGCCCGGATATGACGATGATCGGCATTTTCGGCCGCGACCGGCGAACGAGCCTCATGATTTCGAAACCATCTGCCCTCGGCATAAAAGTTTCGACGATGAGCAAGTCGTACTCTCGGCAACCGAGCAAGTGCAGGCCGGCGGGCTGTTGTCGACAGCCTCGACCGCATGTGCGGCGCGCTCCAGCAGCAACTTGATCGTGCCAAGGACCGCGCGATCATCATCAACGACGAGAATGCTCGCCATGGCTTTCCCTGGATTCGCCGGCGTCAACCCAAGGTTACATATTTCTTAATGCTCTCAATGGCCAGTGGATGAGCCGATAGCGTAACCGCATTTTTACGCTTTGCCTGCCAAATCCGGGTTCCATACAGGCCGGGGAGTGGTTCCGTGAGCAGCCCTTTGCGCCGCGTTCTCATTATTGACGACCAGCCGGATGTACGCACGATGATCTGCATTGTGCTGCGGATCAGCCATTTCGAGGTCGTGGAAGCCGCAAGTGCCGTGGCGGGGCTGAACGAGTTCGAAGGCTCCGAATTCGATCTGGCGATCGTCGATATCTTCCTGCAGGGAACCAATGGACTGGATGTCATCCGGAAGATGCGCGAACGCATTCCAGGTTTTCCGATCGTCGCGATATCCGGCATGACGACCCTCGACTTACTCGCCGAGTCGCCCGAACTGTCCAATGTGATATGCGTTCAAAAGCCGTTTCGCCCGACCGAGCTTGTCCGCGCGATCGAAGCGGCGACCGCGCCCCGGTCGCCGGGTGCCGGGGATGTCAGGGTTGCGGGAAATGCAGCTTGCTGATGGCGGCTTGACCGATCGTCAGAGGGCGAGAAAGGAAATTCTTCCGCGAAAGGCAAAACGCCCCGGCGAGCCGGGGCGCTGAATGCAGGTCTCGCCCGGAATTGCCGAGCCTTACGATCCCTTCGGATTGATCTCGGTGTAGCCGCCCTTGGCGTCCCACTTGTAGACGACATAATCGATCTGTTTGATGTCGCCCTTGGCGTCGAATTCCATCTTGCCGATCACGGTATCCCAGGAGCCTGCCTTGATCGTCTCCATCACCTTCTTCGGATCGGTCGTGCCGGCCTTGGCCACTGCCTGCGTCCAGACCTGCATCGCGGCATAGGTATAGAGCGTGTAGCCTTCGGGATCGATGTTGTTGGCCTTGAACTTCTCGACGATCGCCTTGGCGGTCGGCTTGTTGCGCGGGTCGGGGCCGAAGGTGAACAGCGTGCCTTCCCCGGCGGGTCCGGTGATCGAGGCGAACTCCTTGTCGGCGAGAGCGTCGCCGGCCATCAACACGGTCTGGAGTCCCTGATCGCGCATCTGGCGCACGATCAATCCGGATTCCTGATGGTAGCCGCCGACGTAAACAAGGTCGATGTTGTCGCGCTTCATGCGCGAAACGATCGCGGTGAAGTCCTTGTCGCCCTTGTTGTAGGACTCGAACATTTTCTCGGTGAAGCCGGCTTTGTTGAGTGCCTTCTTGGTTTCGTCGGCGAGGCCTTTGCCGTAGGTCGTCTTGTCGTTGAGGATGGCGACGTTCTTGCCCTTGTAATATTTCGCGATGTAATCGGCCGCGACCAGGCCCTGCTGATCGTCGCGACCGCAGACGCGCGCGACGTTCCAGAGCTTGCGCTCGGTGAAC
>JBAVEE010000439.1:0-2441 GCA_049587575.1 Bradyrhizobium sp. | reverse complement strand
TCCGAAAATGCCGGAAACATCCATTCGTTTTGTCCCGAAAGGAACAATCCTCGCTTCGTCGGGAACCTCGTTGCGGGGTTCCGGTTAAATGCTAGGCTTGATTTGAGCAGCGCCAGGTGGGTGAGTGGGGCCCTGATCTGGCGCATTTGATAGGGATGTCCACGTATCGGAGCGCGTTCATGACAAGCCTCGCCGACCAAATGGGGTCCGCAACTCCATTGCCGGGCTTGCTTGACGAGCGCACCCTGGATGTCCCCGATCGCCTGCTCAACGGAAACGCGCCGGATTCCGACGCCATCCTTCAGTCATCGCCCGTCGCGGTCTATACGACGGATGCCGCTGGAAGGATCACCTTCTACAATGAGGCCGCCGCTCAGCTTTGGGGGGTACGGCCGGACCTCGGCAAGAGCGAGTTCTGCGGCTCCTGGAAAATGTATTGGCCCGACGGCACGCCGGTGCCGCATGGCCAAGGTCCGATGGCATTGGCACTGAAGGAAAAGCGCCCCGTCAGAGGCATGGAGGCCATCGCCGAGCGTCCCGATGGGACCCGCGTATTGTTCATTTCCTACCCGTCGCCGCTTTTCGACGCTTCCGGTGCCTTGATCGGCGCGGTCAACACGCTGGTCGATATCACCGACCGCCACGAGGCCGAACAGCGCGTTCGCGAAAGCGAAGCCCGGTTCCGCGAGATCGCCGCCATCGTCGAGTCGTCCGAGGATGCCGTTCTGACCAAGGACCTCAACGGGGTGATTACGAGCTGGAATCACGGTGCGACCCGGCTATTCGGCTACACGGCCGAAGAGACGATTGGCAAGCCGGTTACGATCCTCATTCCCACCGAGCGGCACGACGAGGAGCCAATCATCCTGGGCCGCATTCGCCGCGGCGAGCGCATCGATCATTACGAGACCGTTCGACGACGCAAGGATGGAAGCCCCGTCGATATTTCGCTGACGGTGTCGCCGGTCAAGAATCGGGAAGGCAAGATCGTCGGGGCTTCCAAGATTGCCCGCGACATCACCGACCGCAGGCAGGCAGAGCAACAACAGCGGCTGCTGCTCCGGGAAATGGACCACCGGGTCAAGAATCTTTTTGCGCTGGCCAGCGGTGTAGTGGCCCTCAGTGCCCGTTCGGCGGCCACGCCGGAAGAACTCTCGGCGGCGGTGCGGAGCCGATTGGCGGCGCTGGCGCGCGCGCACGCATTGACGCTGCCGGTGACGTCGGAGGGTGGCAAGCGGATCGAGCAGTCGACGATGCTGCACCTTTTGATTCAGACGATCCTCTTGCCCTACGAAGGCCGAACCGACACCGGCGGCCCGCGAGTCGCGATCAGCGGACCCGATCTCGGGCTGGCGGGCGGCATGGTGACGACTTTCGCTCTGCTGCTGCATGAATTCGCGACCAATGCGGCCAAGTATGGCGCGCTCTCCACCCCCGCAGGCCACGTCAAGATTGATTGCTCGGAGGCCGGCGGTCAGTTTACCTTGACGTGGCAGGAGCGCGGTGGACCGCGGGTCGACAATCCAAATGATAGCGAGGGATTTGGCACGATGCTCGCTCGCGCCACGGTGAAGGATCAATTGCGGGGCAGCATTTCACGCGAGTGGGAGCCCGAGGGCCTGACCATCCGCCTCGCCGTGCCCATGGATCGCTTCGCCTCCGAGTGAAATCTGCGTCGCCCGCGCTACGACCCGGTCGCCATTCAATGAGCAGCCGGCGCGTGTAAATTATGCGCCGGATCGCGCCCCGACCATGACATCGATCGCACCCGTTACGATCGCTTCCAGCTCCTTGCGCGGCACGCGCGCCCGCGCCCTGATCGCGATGGTGTGGATGGTTGCAGATGCGAGTTGCGCCAGCGCCACGGGATCGGCGGTTTCCGGCAGCTCGCCCTTTTCGCGGGCCAGCCGGAAGCAGGCCGCAAAAGCCTTGTCGAGTTCCGAAAATCCCTCCAGCACCATGGCGCGGATATCCGGATCGGCCACCGCTTCGGAGGCCGCCGTCATCACCGTGAAGCAGCCGCGCGGACCGGCCTCGCCGGAGAGATAGATGTCGAGCGCGACCGCGTAAATGCGCTGCAGTCGTTTGCGAATCGGCAGTTCGTCCCTGAAAATGTCGATCATCGCCGCGCGGGCGTCGGCGCGATAGCGCTCATAACTCTTGATGTAGAGCTCGCGCTTGTCGCCGAAGGCGCCGTAAAGGCTGGGCCGGTTCATCCCGGTAGCGGCGCTGAGATCGTCGAGCGAGGTCGCGGCGAAGCCGTCTTTACGAAACAGGTCGAGCGCCTTGCCGAGCGCGATGTCGGGCTGATAGGCGCGCGGCCGGCCGCGGCGCTTGGGCGCGGGCGCAACGGGCTTCGCCGCCGGCTTCTTACTTTTTTGTACCATTTCGAAAACTATTCCTTGACGCGGTTTATATTATGCGGAACAGTATAAAAATCA
>JBAVEE010000438.1:0-5602 GCA_049587575.1 Bradyrhizobium sp. | reverse complement strand
GTTTCCGGCGGTGACGTCGCTGTTCATGCCGACGTAGGCGTCGTCGAGGACGACATTGCCGGTTTCGATGATGAGCTTGCCGCCTTCGGACATCGCATCCCGGGCATTGAGTGCAAGATTGAGAATCGCGTTCGTGAGTTGACCGGGGTCGATCAGCGCGGGCCATGCCTCGCCCGCGAGCTTCATGTGGACCTCGATCCGTTCGCCCAGCGTTGGCCGCAGCAGATTGGCCGCTTCCATCACCAGCGAATTGACATCGACCTCACACGGTTGCAGCGGCTGCTTGCGCGCGAATGCGAGCAGGCGCTGGGTGAGGTCGCCGCCGCGCGCGGCGGCTTCCTCGATCATCCTGGCGATAGCGACGAGCTGCGGTTGTCCAGCGACGGCTTCGGCCAGGATTTCAATCGTCCCGGTAATGACGGTGAGAATGTTATTCAGATCGTGGGCGATGCCGCCGGTCAATTGACCGACCGCTTCCATCTTCTGGGCTTGGCGAAGCTGCACGTCCGCGGCGTTCTTCTCGTCCAGCAGCCGGTCCTTGGCCTCGACAAGCGCCTTCATCTGATCGACGGTAACCTGCAGGGCCGCCCCCCGGGAGGCGGTCGAGACGGCCTCGGCCAGAACATTGGCGAAGCCGGTGAGAAAATTGATGTCGTGCTGGTCGTAATCGTGCTGCTTGTCGTTGTCGATCTCGAGTATCCCGTAAGGCTGGTCGTCGCTGCCCTTGATGATGACGTCGATGATCGAGACGATGCCGTGCGCGGCATAAAATGGCGGCGGGTCGAAACCGGTGACCTTTTGCAGGTCGTCAATGATCGATGGCAGCCCGGTGGTGAAGGCGCGCCCCTGCGGCGAGCTCATATCGGCACGCGACACCACGCGCCCGATCACTCCGTCCTGCCAGCCAAAACCGGCGACGATGAGGAGGTCATTCTCCTCGGCGCGGTAGCGACACACCTTGCTGAAGGGCACGCTGAGGCCTTCGGCACAGACCCGGGCCGCTTCGGTCAGGATGTTCGTCAGGTTGCGCTCGCGGAGCGCGAAACTGCCAAAGCGGGCGATGGCCGCCTGCTGGCGAAGCAGCTTTTGCACCTGGGCAGCGGCATCGGTCATAAGGCGGCTCGATTGCTTTGCTTTTTGTATTGCCGGAATTTGATATGCCCCGCCCGGCGCCCGACTTATATCCGTAGACTTACGGGGATCGACTCTTATTAAAATTCGTCTCTCGCGCACTTTAGTCCCGCGCAATCCAAAATAGTGTGCGATTCTGACCACAAGTAGCCCGAGGCCGGGCAGACGGTGCCACGCATGCTGACCGGCGTGTCGAGCTAAAGCGGGATCTTGCGATATTCGCGGTTGGCGAGGCTTGCTTCCTCCAGATCGAGATCTCGCTCGATCCGCCGCCTCGTCTCGTCGGTGATCTTGCCGTCGCGCAGCAGCGAGTGAATGAATTTCCGTTCGGCTACAATCAATTCGCGCGTCAGCCCGGTTCCCGCCGCCGATGCGTCACGGGCATCGGGATCGAGTGAATCCGGCAGCTGGTTGGCGCGGATCTCGTGCCGCGCGCGCAACAGCTTGACCACCTCGTCGGATAATTCGCGGTCGTTGGTCATGGCTTCGAGCGACTTGAGTGCGACGCCGAGCGCCTCGCGCCGCGCCGCGACTTCCGATTCGTGTTCCGCCAGATGCTCGGCGCGGCCGGCCTGGGCGACGCCGAGCCACCGGACCACCGGGGGCAACCCGAGCCCCAATCCGACCAAGGTGATGAAAATGACGCCGAAGGAGACAAACAGGATCAGGTCGCGATCGGGAAAGGCTTCGCCGCCTGGAAGCGCGAACGGCAGCGCCAATGCAGCGGCCAGCGACACCGCGCCGCGGACGCCGGTGAATGAAAGCACGAACACCCACTGCCAGGGCGGGGACGGATCGCGGGTGCGCACGCGCTTGATCAGCCGCGGCAGGTAGGTTGCGGGAAACACCCAGGCGAACCGCGCGACGACGATCATGACGGTGACCACCGCGGTCGCGACCAGGATGTCGTCCAGCGGAAACGCCTTCGATTTCTCGAACAGCAGCCGCATCTGGAATCCGGTCAGCAGGAACAGCAGGCCTTCGATCAGATAGATCACGAGGTCCCAGAAAAAGATGCCCTGCAGCCGGGTCGCCGAAGAGATCAGCAGCGGCCCGTTCCAGCTCATATAGAGCCCGCAGGCGACGGTCGCGATCACGCCGGAGCCGCCGAAATGCTCGGGCACCCAATAGGCCACGTAGGGCGTGATCAGCGACAGCGTGATCTCGATCTGCGGATCCCGCGCGCGATGGCGGGCCCGCAGGCTGAGCCAGCCCACGGCTGCGCCAAACAGCATTTCGCCGCCGACGATCGCGGCGAATTCGCCCATCGCCTTGGGCAGTGAAAACAGGCCGGTCGAGATCGCCGCCACCGCAAAACGATACAGGATCAGTGCGGTGGCGTCGTTCGCCAGTCCCTCGCCCTCCAGCACGACCAGGATCCGGCGCGGGATGCCGAGCTTGTGGGCGATCGCCAGCGGCGCCACCACGTCCGGCGGCGCCACAATGGCCCCCAACAGGAAGCCGATATTCCAGGGCAGTCCGATCAGATAATGGGTCGCGGCGGCGACCGCGAACGCCGTGAAAATCACGCAGCCGACCGACAGCAGGATGATCGGGCGCAGATTGTATTTGAATTCGCGCCAGCTCATGGCGACGCTGGCCGAATAGATCAGCGGCGGCAGTACCACCAGCAGTACCAGCTCCGGCGGCAATTCCAGCGACGGCATTCCCGGCACGAAGGCGAGCGCGATGCCGGCCAGCAGCAGCAGGATCGCCGGGGCGACGTTGATCCGCCGCGCCAGCAGCGCCGTGCCCGCCAGCACCGCGAGCAGAATCAGAAATATCTGGAATTTGGCTTCCACGGTCTTTCAAAATCCTCCGTGCTCTAGTTTGCCCGGAAGGTGACCGAGGTCAACGGAACGATTCTCACTCCCTCAGATCGTAGCGATATGACTTCGAGACGATTTGCCACCCATCGTTGAGCTTCATCGCCACCAGGTAGTCGGTGAAATACCGCGGCGGCAGCTGGCAGCGCACCTTGATGAAGGCGGTGGAATCGTCGGAGCGGTCGATGGTGACGATGAAATCCTCGCGCGGCTTGCCTTCCGCCTTGGCGGAAGGCCGCTTCCTGACCCAGCCCATCCAGTCCGGCACGGTGAGAACCTTCAACTCGCCCTTTTCCAGCCAGCGCAAATCCGCGGATGGGTGAAAGATCGCGCCCAGTTTGTCGGCATCGCCTTCATACAGCGCGTCGAAATAGTGCTGGACCACGGCTTCGACGGTGGAACGGTCGTAATTCATGGGGGCTCCTGATGGTTGACTAACCGTCTTTCCGGACCGCGCGACGCGTGAATCCGGAATCTCGAAATTCCCCGATATGCAATTGGACATCTGAGGTCCGGTCCTTGCGGACCATTCCGGAAGGAGGTTTCCAAATCTAAATCGCGCTCGCGGCGATATTGACCATCAGCGCGACCAGCGCGGTATTGAATACGAAGGAGATGATGCCGTGCGCGGTTGCGGTGCGACGGATGGTCTTGTCGGTGATGCCGACGTCGGACACCTGCGCGGTCATCCCGATCACGAACGAGAAATACACAAAGTCCCAGTAGTCGGCGTGATCCTGCTGGTCGCCGCTGGGAAACTGCAGGCCGCCAGGTTTGGCGCCGCGGTAATAATCATGAGCGTAGTGGAGCGCGAAGGCGGTGTGCACCGCCGCCCATGACAGCGCGATCGTCAAGGTCGCGAAGACCAGTTCCGGCGTTGCGCGGTGCGCTTCGCCGAGCTCGGAAACGATCGCAGCGAGGCTCGCAAAGGCGCCCAGCGCGGTCATCATCAGGATCAAGAAGCGGCCGTCGTCCTGCAGCACGGCATTGCGCTTGATATGGGACAGCCCGCTCCGCCACACCATGATGTAGACGAGCAGCAGATACAGCGCGACGAAGGTATCCCAGAAGATCAACAGGCGGGTCACCAGCCGAAGCGAGTCCGGCAACAGGAAAAAGACCACGATCCCGATCAGGATCGAAAAGAAAGTACGCGGCCTCGCATAGATCACCCGCGCCGGCCGCGACATATTACGGAAGCGGGCGAGAACCGGATCCTCGGCTTCCCTGTCCGCCATCGGCGCCTTCAGTTCTTGCGCTCGGCGACGAAGCGGGCGGCGGCGCGCAGCACGTCGCCCCTGGCGCCGAAGATCGACAACGCCGAATCGGCCTGCGCCAACAGGTCGCGCACGCGCTTCTTGGCGCCATCGATCCCGAGCTGGGTAACGAAAGTGGTCTTGCCCAGGGCCGCGTCCTGCCCGGTCTGCTTGCCGAGCGCCGTCGCATCGCCCTCGACGTCGAGCAGGTCGTCGGCGATCTGGAAGGCTTCGCCGAGCGCCCGGCCGTAATCGTCCAGCGCCTGATATTCCTTTTGCGAGGACTGGCCGAGGATTGCGCCGGCGATGCAGCCATAGCGCAGCAATGCGCCGGTCTTCATCTGCTGCAATCGCGCGACATCGACCGGCTCGCGGTCGGCGAACCGGCCTTCGCCGGCGAGGTCGAGCATCTGGCCGCCGACCATGCCGCCGATTCCGGATGCGCGCGCCAGCGCCCGGGTCAACAGCAGGCGCACGGTCGGGTCCCTGTGGATCTCGTCCCGGGTGATGATGTCGAAGGCGAGCGTCAATAGCCCGTCGCCGGCCAGGATCGCCGTGGCGTCGTCGGTTTTCTTGTGCAGGGTGGGGCGGCCGCGGCGCAAATCGCTGTTGTCCATCGCCGGCAGATCGTCGTGGATCAGGGAATAGCAGTGGATGCATTCGAGCGCGGCTCCGGCCAAAAGCGCAGCCTCGCGGGCGACGCCGAACACGGCCGAACTCTCGACCACCAGGAACGGCCTCAAGCGTTTGCCGCCGCCGAGGCTCGAATAGCGCATGGCGTCCATCAGCCGCTTCGGCCGCGCGATCTCGTCGGGCAAAAGGGTATCGGACAGAAGCTTCGCAAGCAGCGCTTCCGTATCCTCCGCGGTCTGGTCCAGGCGCTTCGCAAAGTCTGAATGTGCCGTGCCGGTCGTCATCAAAGAAAGCTCCCAATCGATTTGGCCGGACAATCGGTTATGGCGCAGGCTTCGTCAATTCCGCCCGCGCCGGTTCGAAGTGCCTTGAAACGGCTGAAAAAGGCGGGAACTATCAGAGAGATATCGGCTTAGCCCGCCGCCTTGAGCCGGAAACCATCAAATTTGCGCATTGCCCGAAATTTGCTGCTGATTGTGCTGGGCGTGCTGTTGCTGCCGTATCTGCTGGCCCCGCTGTATCGCGCCGGCCATCCCGTATCGACGCTGATGGCATGGCGCTATCTGACCGGCGCGCCGATGTCGCGGCAGTGGACCAGCCTCGGCGCGATGTCGCCGTCGCTGCCGCGTTCGGTCGTCGCGGCCGAGGATGCGAAGTTCTGCAGCCATCATGGCATCGACTGGGGCGCGTTGCGTGAGGTGATCGATGACGCCGAGGACGGCGAGGTGACCCGCGGCGGTTCGACCATCACCCAGC
>JBAVEE010000437.1:0-3691 GCA_049587575.1 Bradyrhizobium sp. | reverse complement strand
CCCTTCTGCCGCGCGCGAGGCTAGCGGAGGGCGGGCAGGTTGGCAAGAACATTAAGGGAACAGGCGGCGGCAGCCGACAGGAAACCGGCCGAGCTTCCGTCCTAAGCCGCTTCGGCCATCAGTTTTTTGGCGGCCTGCGTGAGGAGTCCCGATCGCGTGTAACCGTGGGCTTCGGCATATTTGTCGATCTGCTCCAAGACATCTCCGGGCAAGGTGACGTTGACGCGAACGGCTTTTGGTTGATCGCTCTTCATGGAAACCAGGATTGCCACCCCGGATCGGTTGTCCGGATTGGACATCACCTCTTCCAAGGCCGATGGCTCGGGAATGGCCGCTCCGTCCTCTGCCAAGCCCTCGACATGAAGAGCAAGAGCTTCCTCGGCCATGGCGCGAGCGTCATCCAGGGTGGTGCCTGCGCTGACGACCCCCGGAAAGTCCGGAAAGGAAACGCCAAAGTGGCTGTCGGCGTCCTTATGGATAAGACCAATATAGCTGCGCATGGCTCTTACCTCAGCTTCAGACCTGACTGCTTCTCGATACTTTTTAGCGTCCCGGTCGGGATGTCCCGTTCAGGGTGAGGAACCGTGACGCGGCCCTTTTTAACGGGGTGTTTGAATTGGACATGGCTACCTTATTGAGCCACCTGGACCCACCCATCTCCTTGAAGGACCGAGATAATTTCCCGGCTTTTCATGATGTGTATTTATACACACAAGGCATGCCTGTCAACCTCTTCCGCGATTAAGGCTAGCGGAAGGCGATGGGGAGATAAAGAACATTACAGGAACGCACGGCGGGCCACGAAGAGAACGCTTGGCAAATTCGGGGGTGGTCGGCCATTGGCCCACTCGGGGAGACGCACCCGTTCAAAGCACCATCGTCATCGCCTCGCGACATCCTGAAAACCTGCGCCGGATTTACCCCGCGAGCCTTTCCGGGGCTGCGGATGTCGCCGGAACGATCGGCGGGCCGGCCGGGCTGCGCGCGTCGCGGCGCGCTTCGTAAAACTCCAGCACGCGTTTGGCGGTCTGGGTCTCGAGCCGCTCGAAATCCGCGCGGGCGCGATCGAGCTCCCGTTCGGACAGCCTGCGGTCCGCAACCCGCATCAGCAATAGAGCCTTCACCGTCGCCCAGCTGCAGCCGGCGGCCTTTGCGATCACCTGCACCACGCCAGGGTTATCGCTGAGGATCGCGCGTTCCGCCATTTCGATGGGACAGTCGGCGAGCGCCGAGAGCGCCACCACGGTTCGTTCAAAGTTCTGCGAGCGCGCGGCGGCATGAACGTTGGCTTCGCTGAGATCTTTCCAGACCAGAAGCCGCTTGACCCGCGATTTCGCCTTGACGTGATCCGAAGACTCCTTTCGAACCTCCAGATTGATGTCGTCGACCACCTCGGTCACCGCGTCCTGCACCTCATCGGCAAACCGCGGATTGGCCGCCGCGATCCTGGTGCGCACCGAGGCCGAGGCGGTTTCAAGAAGCTTCAGGAAGTGATGCCGGGGAATGTCGCGTCGCTTGCCGATATGCAGCGCGAGGCTGGCATCGTCGCCGGCCCGCACGACGAGTTCGCGAAAGCTGCCGTCCGAAATGCGGGCGCCGGCATTCTTCGCCACGGTATGGACCACTCGGGGTTCGCCGCGCTCGATCAGTATCTCGGTGACGGCTTCGCCGATCGTTTGACGTTGCGCGATGGCGTGAAGATGGTCCTGGCTCTGCGTGCTGGCGTTGACGACAAGATCGGAGTCGGTCAGCGACGCCGATCGGCTGAGCACCGGCCCCGCCACGGCGATATCGCTGTCGAACGCCAATGCGCGCGCCAATGTCCCCGGCGTCTCCGGGACGGCCGCGAGCTGCTGCGCGAGCCTGATCCGGGTTTTCAGCTCGATCGCGGCAACCAGGGTTTTGAATATTTCGTCGAATAATTCGAGCTGGCTCTTCGAATGACGGCCGGACCCCGCCATGAACAGATCGGTGATCCGCGTCAGCGCCTTTAGCTTCCTGTTCACCAGCTTGGGACCGGGCGGGTCTTGAATTTCATCAATCAGGGAAGAGAACATCGCCATTTCTGTCGTCTCGCTGAGCATTTCGGGCTTGAGGTAGCAAGTGACGACCACTGCTACCCGCCAAGCATAAAAATAAATGGCTTGCGTTGCCTCATAGACAATTCAAATTGTCGGAAAGTTCGAAGCCGTACCTCGCCGGCTCGCGCGGTGGTGTGTCCGCCATCCGGCCGCCGCTAGTGGCCGGCCTTCATGAAAACGGGGCAGCCGCTCGGTCGCCCCGTTTTTGCGAATGAATCAGGTCATGATCCGATGAGATCGGATCATGATCCTTTTTTGTCAGAGCCCGATCTGCGCGCAAACGCTTCACGGTTGTCACGAGGGAAGGCCGGTTTCCGCTTTTCCGGATCGTGCTTCAAAGCGTCATCGTCATCGGCTCCGGGATATAGTGAAAGCCTTCGCCGGTCTTGACGACATGGCCGAGGCCCGGCCACGGGTAGTGGTAGGACAGCACGGCGATCTTGTTGGCGGCCAGCATGTCCAGCATCCTGACGCGTGAATTGGCCGCCTGTTTCGGATCGGTGTCGTAGGAAAATTCCATCCGCGGCTTTTCCATCAGCAGGATCTGGTGGTGGGTGAGGTCGCCGAGGAAGGCAAAGGATTTGCCCCCCGATGAAATCATGAACATGGTGTGGCCCACGGTATGGCCGGGCGCGGCCATCGCCTGAATGCCGGGCAGGACTTCCTGGCCGTCCTTGTAGAAGATCAGGCGGTCGCGCACCGGCATCAGGTTCTTGCGGGCATGGACGATGAAATCCTTCATCGGACCGCCGGCCTTGCCTTCATCGGTCCAGAAATCGAAATCGCTCTGGGCGATGTAGAACTGCGCGTTGGGGAACAGCACCTTGCCGTTGGCGTCGACGACGCCGCCGATGTGGTCGATATGGGCGTGCGTGAACACCACCGCGTCGATGTCCTCCGGCTTGATGCCGGCTTCCGCCATGCTCTTCTGCTGGCGGCCGGTCGCCGGGCCGAAATTCTTCGCCGTGCCCATGCCGGTATCGAACAGCACGAGCTTGTCGCCGGTGTTCACGATCGGCGAATTCTGCTCCAGCACGATATTGTCGGACGGCAGGAAATTGTCGCTCAGCATCTTCTTGATTTCGTCGTCCGACGCGCCGGTGAAGGTACCCTTCGGAGGGCCGAGCGGCAGCGGCCCGTCGGAGACAACCGTGACTTCGGCGTCGCCGACATTGAAGCGGTAGAAATAGGGCGACTGGGTCCCGACTTTCGGGGCGCGCGCCAGGGCGCTGCCGCCGAGCATGGTGGTTGCGCCCATACCGGCGCCGAGCGCGAGCAGGGACCGTCGCGAAACATTCAATGTCATGCGTCTTCCTCCACTGTTTCAGAATTGTGCATTTTGTCGCCCAGGCGGATTGATCCTCCGCTTGATGTCGGGCGCAGGCAGGCTGCGCCCGCTTTCGCAGGCTGACAAGAGGGATTTGGTGTTTGAAAACGCGCGGCTGAAACATGTCAGCCGGATGACGAAACGAAGAAAATTATTTTCCGCCGCGCTTGTTCTCGATCGCGTCCCAGATCTTCGCCGCGACGTCCGGCCCGCCGAGCCGGGCGATGGCGCGGATGCCGGTCGGCGAGGTCACGTTGATCTCGGTGAGATTGCCGTCGATGAC
>JBAVEE010000436.1:0-8154 GCA_049587575.1 Bradyrhizobium sp. | reverse complement strand
ACCCGGAACAGTGCCCAGTTCAGCGCCTGCCGCAGCAGATCGTTGCCCTTGCGGACACCGATGCCAATGCCTTCGCCGAAATAGCGGCTCTCGACGAACGGTCCGCCCGAGAACGCGCAGCATCCGTCGGAATCGGTGCCGTTGATCCAGAACGCCAGCGAGATCGCGTCGCCAAAAATGAAATCGACATCGCCGCGCCGCAACGCAAGCCGCAGTGCCTCGTCGTTGGGATAGGAGTGCAATTCGGCATCCGTGAACATCGCCTTCAGATAGGCCTCATGCGAAGAGCCGGCGATGACGCCGACCTTCTTGCCCTCGAGATATTCCGGGCGAACCTCCCGCATGACGGCATCGCGCCGTGACACGAACCGCGCCGGCGCCCGGTAATACGGATCGCTGAAATCGAGGCGGGCGCGCAATTGCGGCGTCACCGCCAGCGAGGCGATGATGGCGTCGCCCCGGTTGCTGGCGATGGCATCGAGCAGCGTCTCGAAACGCCGCATCTGGATCGTGCAGGTGACCTTGATCTCGTCGCAAATCATCCGCGCCAGATCGACATTGAAGCCTGCCGGGTTGCCGTCGGGGCCGGTGAAATTGAACGGCGGATAATCGGTCTCGGTCAGGAACCGGATCACCGTCAGGCGCGACAGATCGGGCCGGTCCGGCCGGTGCCTCGGATCCCAAAAGCCCGGCACCGCCTGGGGAGCAGCCTCCGGGCCGGGCTTGGCGATGCGCTGATTCGAGATGCCCTGACTTGAGGCGCCTGGATTCGAGGTGCCTGGATTTGAAGTACCTTGATTCGATGTCCCTTGATTCGAGGTTCCCTGGGCGTGGACCGCGCCGCCGCTCAGAGCCAGGGGAAACCAGATGGCTAACAGGATCGCCGCCAGCAACCCGCCTGTTGTCGGCGTCGCGCCGATCGGCTGGGGCACTCCGTCCCCCATCAATGAAGCTCTCTTTGATCGCATTGCCGCCGGTTTTCTTGCAACTCGACGGCCTTATAGACCATCGGGCCGATAACGCGAACGCCGTTTGCGCGGTTAAAGACCTCGCAAGCCGCCGGTTCGCGGATCAGAGATACCGCTTGAGGTCGGCGGCGGCGTCCTCAGGCTTCCGCTTGAGGTTGAAGGGTGCCACGAATTTTCCGTCACGATCCATCAGATAGATCAGCGCGGTGTGATCCATGGTGTAATCGCCGTCCTTCAGGGGAACCTTCTTGGCATAGACCCGGTAAGCGGAAAGCACCTTCGCGATCTGGTCGGGATTGCCGGTGAGGCCCTTCAAACGCGGATCGAAACTCGACAAATATTCCTTCATCGCGGCCGAGGTGTCGCGCTCGGGATCGACCGTAATGTAATAGGCGTTGACGCGGTCGGCATCCTTGCCCATCACCCGCAGCACCTCGGAAATCTCGAACAGCGTCGTCGGACACACGTCGGGGCAATGGGTGAAGCCGAAAAAGACCAGCGTCGGACGGCCCTGCATGGTTTTTTCGGTCACGGTCTGACCGGTCTGGTCGGTCAGCTGGAACGGCCCACCGATCGCGGCGGGGGCTGCCACGTTTCGCAATCCACCCAGCGCCCACAGCATCAGCACCAGCCCGACCACCAGGCTTCCGGCGAATGCTCCGACGACGACCAGCGGGCGGGTGGTCCGATCCATCATGAAATTTCCTTTTGCCGGATCAGAAGCAGGCGGTGATGCCGGAGGCGATCATCTCGAAAAAGACCGCCGCTCCGTAATGGAACCAGAGCACCAGCGCGCCGAGCAGGACGGCGACGCCGAGGCCCGTACCCCCGACCACCATCGCCCGCGCGGCCCTGCGCGCCGGCGGCAATGTCCCGGGCAGCTGCTGCGGCGTGGAAAGGGAGTGAGCCATCTGCGACCATCTGAACGAAGCAACCGGCGGGACGGTGTCTGGCCACCACTTGCCGATCGGTACTTCACAGATAAGGCCAGCTGCGCGGCCGGGCAAGCGCCCCGGTACCGGCGGCGATCACGTCATGCTGATTTGAAGTGCGCGTTCAGTGCGCTGCCGAGGCCCGGGCGTCGAGATAGCAGGGGTGGTACATGCTCATCAATTCCTTGCCGCGCAGGAAAATCATGTGCGCCGTCAAGCCGCCACGCTGGTTGATCCATTTCTTCACCGGCGGGGGGTACATCGAATACAACATATGCGTCGCTTCGGGGTTGGTGACGGCATGACCGCTGTCATCCATATCCCAGGCGGCGTGGAATCCCAGACTGGCGTGAGACGTGACGCAGATCTTGTCATGGGGAACCGCGCCGAGAACGATGGTACAGGCCGAGGCACACAGACCGTCGATGATCACCATCTCGCCCGAGCTGCGCACGTCCTGATACTTGTCCACGTAGGTGCCGATCCGGCCTCCGCGGTCCTCGCCAATGCGCACCACCGCCTGGCTCACCCCCATGCCCGCCAGCAGGAGAACCGCAGCGAGCAACCCCGTCATGAACTTCATATCCAGCCCCAGTCCAAACCTGTCGAACCCGAATCTGATGCATCTTGCGTGATGCTTCGCCAGCGTGTTGTGAGATCGCAATTTTGTCCAGATGCGAGACGTAACTCAAATCAAATTCAAATCGAGTGTTGCCTGCGGGCTTCACTTCAGCCTTCCAAAAGGTCCCAAACTGGAACATCCCGGCGGTTCGGTCGGGGGCGCGGTCGGCCAGAGGCCCATTTACCGTTGACCTCACCTGATGCCGCGGGCTTCAATAATCCCCAAAAACCGGGGGATACGCCATGGCTGAGGATGCTGACGTCATCGTGGTCGGCGCCGGCCTCGCGGGCCTCGTCGCCGCAACCGAGATTGCCGACGCCGGCAAACGCGTCATCGTGGTCGATCAGGAAGGCGAACAGAGCCTCGGCGGCCAGGCTTTCTGGTCGTTTGGCGGGCTGTTTCTGGTCGATTCCCCGGAACAGCGGCGGCTCGGCATCAAGGACAGTTACGACCTGGCGCTGCAGGACTGGTTGGGATCGGCGGGCTTCGACCGCGATGAAGATCTATGGCCGAAGCGCTGGGCGGAGGCCTATGTGGCCTTCGCGGCGGGTGAAAAGCGCGGATGGCTGCGGGCGATGGGCCATCGCAGCTTTCCGGTGGTCGGTTGGGCCGAGCGCGGCGGCTACGACGCCATGAGCCACGGCAATTCGGTACCGCGGTTTCATGTCACCTGGGGCACCGGCCCCGGCATTGTCGAGCCATTCGAGCGACGGGCGCGGGAAGCTCTTGGGAACGGGCGGCTGACGTTCAAATTCCGCCACCGCGTCGATGCGCTCATGATCACCGGCGGCACCGTCGATGGCGTCAGCGGCGTGATCCTCGAGCCTGACACCATCGAGCGGGGAAAAAGCAGTTCGCGGAAAGTCACAGGCGACTTCACGCTGCGCGCGCAAGCCGTGATCGTCGCCTCCGGCGGCATTGGCGGCAACCACGATCTGGTGCGGCAGAACTGGCCGAGCCGGCTCGGCAAGCCACCCGAAAACATGATTTCCGGCGTGCCCGAACATGTCGACGGCCGGATGATCGGGATCACCGAGGCTGCCGGCGCACGGCTGATCAACCGCGACCGGATGTGGCACTATGTCGAGGGCATCAAGAACTGGTCGCCGATCTGGCCGCGCCACGGCATTCGCATCCTGCCGGGACCGTCGTCGATGTGGTTCGACGCGACAGGCAGGCGCCTGCCCTCGCCGCTGTTTCCAGGATCCGACACGCTCGGCCAGCTGCAATACATCATGTCGACCGGCCACGATTATTCGTGGTTCGTGCTGACCCAAAGCATCATCAAGAAGGAATTCGCGCTATCGGGCTCCGAACAGAATCCCGATCTCACCGGCAGGAGCTGGCTGATGACCGCCAGACGCGCCACCAACAAGGGCGCGCCCGCGCCCGTCGAAGCCTTCAAGACCCATGGCGTGGATTTCATCGTGCGCGACAATCTCGCCGATCTCGTCGGCGCCATGAACGCGCTGGTCGGGAGCGACCTGCTGAAAGCAGAATATCTGAAGGCCCAGATCGAGGCGCGCGACCGCGAGATCACCAACCCCTACGCCAAGGACACGCAGGTTTTGAACATCCACAATGCCCGCCGCTATATCGGCGACCGCCTGATCCGCACCGCCAGGCCGCACCGGATTCTCGATCCCGCGCACGGCCCCCTGATCGCGGTGAAGCTCAATATCCTGACCCGCAAGACCCTGGGCGGCTTCGAGACCGATCTCGATTCCCGCGTGTTCGGCCGGGACGGCAAGATCATGCCGGGACTCTACGCCGCCGGCGAGGCAGCCGGCTTCGGCGGCGGCGGCATGCACGGTTATCGCTCGCTGGAAGGCACCTTCCTCGGCGGCTGCCTGTTCTCGGGGCGCTGCGCGGGGCGCGCGGCGGCGAAGGCGGCGTCCTGAGTGAAACATCGAGCCGCCGTAGCAGCCTTGCGAGAAACGTAGTGGCGGATGGCGCGCCGGCGCGCTAAGGAGCGACGGCATTCATTCGGAGAAAGCAATATGACCATCCAGCGTTTCGATGTCGGGCCACGCATGAGTCAGGCCGTCGTCCATGGCGACACCGTCTATCTCGCCGGCGTGGTAGCCAAGACAACGGCCGGTGAAAGTGTGGCAAAGCAGACGCAGGAGGTGCTCTCGATCATCGACGGCCACCTCGCGAAAGCGGGAAGTGACAAATCCAAGCTGTTGACGGCGACGATCTACCTCACGGACATGAAAACCTTCACCGAGATGAACGCGGTGTGGGACGGCTGGGTATCGGCGGGAAATACCCCGGCGCGCGCCACCGTCGAGGCCAAGCTCGCGGCACCCCAATATAACGTCGAGATCATGGTGACCGCAGCTCGGTAGCGCTTCAGGCGCCGGAACTTCCGGAGATAACACGCGCGTCTGCCGGAATTTCCGGCCGGCCTGCCGGGAGCGTCGCAGCGCGAGCGTCAGATACCCCTTCAAACCGCCCCTTTGCGGTGTTTTCCGGGGGGGGCGCGCGGGAACCTATTTGACTTTGCCGCATCCAATCCACCAGCAGTAACGTGTCACCGGATCGAGCGAAGTCACCATGGCCCACGCCCAAGCACCACGCCAGGCTCCCGCCGGGACCGGCGATGCCGAACTGGTCCAGCGCGCCCGCGGCCGCGACGAGGCGGCCATTCGCGTCATCATGCAATCGAACAATCGCAGGCTCTACCGGCTTGCCCGCGGAATCCTGCGCAACGACAGCGAGGCCGAGGACGTCGTGCAGGAGACGTACGTCCGGGCCTTCACCCATCTGGACAGTTTCCGCGGCGACTCAAGTCTCGCGACATGGCTGGCGCGCATCGCCATGAACGAGGCTTTGGGCCGGTTGCGCCGCCAGCGGCCCGGGGTCGAATGGACGTCGCTGCCGCCGGGAGTCCTGGAGGCCCAGATCATCCAGTTTCCCCTCTCGTCCCCACAAGAGGACCCCGAGAAATCCATGGCACAGCGTGAAATTCAGCATGTCGTCGAACACGCGATCGATGACCTCCCTGAACCCTTTCGCATCGTCTTCATCACCCGCGTGATCGAAGGGATGAACGTCGAGGAAACCGCCGAGATTCTCGGACTGAAGCCGGAGACCGTGAAAACCAGACTGCACCGCGCCCGCACCATGCTGCGCGACAATGTGGAAAAGAAAATCGGCCCCGTGGTGATGGAAGCGTTCCCGTTTGCCGGCAGGCGGTGCGAACGCCTGACCGAGGCGGTTCTGAAGCGACTGGGTTTCACCGCATAAACTTTCGGGAACCTTTCCGCTCACGCCCCATCCAACCCTGTGCAAGCAACAATGTCCGGCGGCTTCGGCCCCGGCGCCACAGGAGTGTCAGACCATGTTCGTTCGATTGAGCGCGGCGATCGCCGCGGTAAGCCTGTTGAGCGGTGCCGCCTTTGCGCAAGGCGCCAAGCCGACCGATCCGCAGATCGCGCATATCGCCTACACCGCCGGCGTGATCGATATCGCGGCGGCCAAACAGGCGCTGGCGAAAACCGCCAACAAGGACGTCAAGGCCTTCGCGGAAGACATGGTGCGCGACCATGAAGCCGTGAACAAGCAGGCGCTGGACCTGGTGAAGAAGCTGAACGTCACGCCCGAGGACAACGACACCAGCAAGACCCTGTCGAAGAACGCCGCCGACAAGCTCGCCGAGCTCGGCAAGCTGAAGGGCGCGGAATTCGACAAGGCCTATGTCGCCAACGAAGTCGCCTATCACAAGGCGGTCGACAGCGCGCTGGAGACGACGCTTATTCCTTCCGCCAAAAACGCGGAGCTGAAGAGCCTGTTGCAGACCGGCCTGAAGATTTTCCAGGGCCATGAGCAGCATGCCGAGCACGTCGCCGCCGCGCTGAAATAAGGGACATCGTATGACCCCGAGATGGATTCTCCCGATCGCCGCCGCGCTGATGCTGGGAGCGTCCGTCTCGGCGCATGCGGCGACCATTCAAATCTCGATGGAAAACCTGGTGTTCTCGCCGGCCGAGGCCACCGCCAAGGTCGGCGACACCATCGAATGGATCAACAAGGATGTCTTCGCCCATACCGCGACCGCGCGAAACGGCGACTTCGACGTGACGATACCGTCGAACAAGACCATCACTCTGGTTTTGAAGAAGGCCGGCGCGATCGACTATTATTGCCGCTTCCATCCCAACATGAAGGCGACCCTCACGGTCACGCCGTAGCGAGGTCCGCGCCGAGCGAACCGGATCGGGTAGGAGGAAGCCTTGCGGCTTCCCCCTCCCACACCACCGTACGTACGGTTCCGTATACGGCGGTTCGTCAAGCACGGTTGAGATGGCGGTGCAGCCCGATGAGGGACGGCAGGCCGAGTTGCACGAAGAAGGCAGCGCGATAGGCATCGTTCATGTGACTGGCCCCGGCATTCCACCAAGGGCCACGGCCGTTGAAGGCCGAGCGCCACGCCCGCTCTGGATCGAGCCCGCGTTGCATCAGGCGCTTGGCGCGTGTTCGTGGTCGTTTCCACTGGCGCCAGAGGACGCAGCGCAATTTGCGCCGCATCCAGCCGTCAAGCTCCTCGAACACCCCTTTGGCCTCCGCCAGCCGGAAGTATTGCAGCCAGCCGCGCAGGATGGGGGTTAAGGTTCTGACGGTCGATGCCAGAGTTCGTCCACGCCCTTGGCGCAGCGTCGTCCTCAGCTTGCTCCGCAACCGCTTCACGCTTTTGACCGCCACCCGAAGGCGCGGTTGCTTGTGAGCGGTCATGGTAAAGCCGAGGAAGGTCCGCACCCAGGGACGGTCAACCGCACTTTTCGCTACGTTGACCTTGAGCCGCAGTCGCTCGGTCAGGAATCGCGTGATCGATGCCATCACCCGCTCGCCGGCCCGCCGCGTCCGAACATAGATGTTGCAGTCGTCGGCGTAGCGGCAGAAGGCGTGGCCTCGTCGCTCGAGTTCCTTGTCCAGATCGTCGAGCAGGATGTTCGACAACAGCGGCGACAGAGGGCCGCCTTGCGGCGTGCCCTCGCTCCGTATTGTCGCGACCCCGCCCGTCATCAATCCAGCCTGCAGGTAGCGACGGATCAGCCGCAGCACCCGTTTGTCCGCGACCCGGCGCGCCACCCGTGCCATCAGCACGTCATGGTTCACCCGGTCGAAGAACTTTTCCAAGTCAAGGTCGACGACGAAGCGTCGGCCCTCGGCCACGTGCGCTCGTGCGGCACGCACCGCATCGTGTGCGCTGCGCCCCGGACGGAAGCCGTAGGAAGCCTTGGAGAAGCCTGGATCGAACAGCGGCATCAGCACCTGATGCATCGCCTGCTGGATCAGCCGATCCACCACCGTCGGGATGCCCAATTGGCGCATCCCTCCGCCGGGCTTGGGGATTTCCACCCCGCGCACCAGCTGCGGCCGGTAGCGGCCCTCCAGCAGTTCTTCCTTGATGCGCGGCCAGTGCTCCTTCAGATACGGCTGCAACTGCTCCACGGTCATCCGGTCGATGCCCGCAGCGCCCTTGTTCGCCATCACCCGACGGTAGGCCGCCATCATGTTCGCTCGGCTGACGATCTCCTCCATCAGCCGTACTTCCACCTCCGGAGGGGAAGGTTGCAGTCTTGCCGTGGCGATTGACGCACCCATTCCCTGCTCTGACGGCTTCCGG
>JBAVEE010000435.1:0-9423 GCA_049587575.1 Bradyrhizobium sp. | reverse complement strand
CAGCAGCAGCGAGACGCCGGCCGCGCCGGGTCCGCCGGTGCGCACCGCGACCGTGAAATAGTCGGCGCGCAGGCCCGAGGTGATGAAGGTCTTCTCGCCGTTGACCACATAGGCGTCGCCGTCGCGGCGCGCCGACGTGCGCAGGTTGGCGACGTCGGAGCCGCCGCTCGGCTCGGTGATCGCGAGTGCGGAAATCTTCTTGCCCGACAGGATTTGTGGCAGCACCCGCGCCTTGAATTCCGCACTGCCGGCGCGCGCGATCGGCGGCGCGCCAATTGAATTGCTCTTCAGGCTGGCACTGACGCCGCCGGCGCCGGCCCGCGCCAGTTCCTGCACCGCAACGATCCACATGAAATTGTCGGCTTCGGTGCCGCCATACTCTTCCGGAAAGCCCAGGCCCAATAGGCCGATTGCGGCGGCCTTCTCGTAGAGTACCCGTGGAAATCCGCCCGCCTCGTCCCATTCATGGGCGTAGGGCTCGATCTCCTTTTCGACAAAGCGGCGCACCACGTCGCGATAGGCCTCGTGCTCGGCCGTGTAGAATGGGCTGGCCATTCGTTTCGCTCCCGGATGCTTTTTGTCGCGACGGCTTACGATGCCCCGAATTCCCACACCTAGCTTGCGTCAACTGGCTGTCTGCCGACGGGCTGGGGGTGCGCAGGGGCCAGCGAGACGGCGACCAATCTCGGTCTTGCCCACGGACTCCCGCAGGCGGCCAGGAACCCGCTTCCTGAAGAATGAAGATTCCGCTTTCCGGATATAGCTTCCCGGCGCCGAGGGCGAGGAGCATTGTGCACCGACATTGTGGACCGACGGCAGCCCGAAAAAAATCCTTTTCAATCAGAAGGGGTCTGATTTCACCGGCTATTTCTGGGTGGCGGAGAGGGAGTCCTGTCAACCCTGCTGAAATTGCTCGTTCTTTTCGTCACGGGATTTCAAAAGCCCCGGCTTTGGCCACGGCATTTCCGATGGCTGACCGGCGGTGTCGCGCCTCCTTTTCGATCTGATCGAACAGTGACGGCAGGGACTGTGCGAACCAACTACGCCAAGCTGCATCGAGCCCCGTACCAACCTCTTCGGCTGTTCGCCATCTCCGCACCGGCCGTCGGCAAGGCGGCGCCTACCACGCATACCTCACCACGCCCATGCCAGCGTATGAGCGCGTCACGCTGGAGAACTCGCCCTCGAAGCTTGCCGCCACCGACCACCCGTTCAGCCACTTCATCTCTGCGGAGGCGGTGGTGAGGGTGGAGTCGGCTGCCGGTCGTGCACCGCTGACGACGAAGCTCGCACCGGGCAGCGCCTGGAACGTCGCGGCAACGATGCGATCCGGATTGAAGTCGTGCGCCCAGGCGGCGCGGCCACGCAGCGTGAGGATGCCGTTCGCCATGGCGAAGGATTTGTCGGTGCGCAAGCCGAGCTCACTGCGCGTGTCGGTCACGCTCTCGGCCGCGTAGGCGAGCGCGAAGGCATTGCTCCCAGAGACGACCGTTTCCGCATAGGCCGGCAGATCGAACGTCGTGAACTGGCCCGCGGCATAGGGCGTGAGGCCGATGCCGCCGGCCCATGGCGCGATGAAGCGATAGCCGCCTTCGAGCCGGCCGGACCACGCATTGGCGTTGAACTCGGCACGCAGATGATCGACGCCGGCGAGCGTCACGGTGCGATCGGTGGTGACGTCCTGCCAGCCATAGGCGAGCGCGGCCGAGATGTAGCTCGGGCCGTTGGTGTGACGGACGTAGGCGCCGGCCTGGAACAGGTCGGAGCGGCCGGTGCCGCCACCGGTCACGGAGAAGCTGGTGCCGCCGCCGGCGAGCGCGAAGCCGGCCAGCGTCTGTGGCGAGAAGGCGTATTCGGCGCCGGCGGCTGTGCCGAACAGGCGGCTGGTTGCGCTGTTCGATCCCTGCGCGGCGTTGCCGTCCGTCGTCTGCGATCCGCCGAAGCCCGCGGCCCACACGCTCCAGCGTTGTTCGAAGGTAGGAGCCTTGGCCAGCATGGCGTAGGCGTCGCGCGCGGCACCTGCCGGCGCGCTGTCCGCATAGGCCTGTGGTGCGGATGCGTCCGTTTTGCGGTCGGAGCTGAAGGGATCAGTCAACAGGCCCATGAACTGGCCCATCGCCTGGAAAGTCGTCTGCTGCGAACCGGCAGCCGTTTCACCCGAGGCTTGAGTCAGCCCTGCGGCCGTGAGCCCGCTATAGACCAGCGAGATGCCGCCATTGCGGTTGAAGGAACTGATGATGGCGTTGCCGACATTCTGCTGATTGCCTGAGAGGCCATTGCCGGGCGGCGCAACGAAATTCAATATCAGGTCGAGATAGGCGTGGGTGGCGTCGTAGCTCAGCCCGGTATGGAAATTCGAGGGTAGATTGGTATCGACCAGCGAGCCGAACGTGCCCGCGAGGCTGCCGGCGGTCAGGATGGTGTACTGCTTGGCGACGTAGCTGCCCGGCGCGAACACCGCATTGACGGTTGCGCCGCCCAGTGTCGCCGCACCGGTCGCATTGAGGGAGGACGCTGCCGCCGGATTGACCTGGACGAGATAGTAGGCACCCGATTGGAACGCGAGATTGCCCGATATCATGAGCGAGGTGCCTGCGGTGCCATTGCCGCCGAGCAGCGAGCCGCCGCTGTGGATCGTCGCGCCGCTGACCGCTCCCGTGCCCATCAGCGCACCGTTCGCATTCACCGTCACACTGCTCGATGAAACGATCGAGCCGTCCACGCGCAGGACGCCGCCATCGACCGTCGTCGCGCCAGTGTAGGTGTTGACGCCCGCCAGAGTCAGGCTGCCGGTGCCGACCTTCACCAGCGAGGCACCGGTGCCGCCGCCCGATCCGCCGTCGGCGAGCACGCCGGTAACGGTGGTCGACAGATTATTGCTGCCGACCGTCAGCTCCTTGCCGCCGAGCTCGAATGTCCCCATGCCGGCGAGTGAGCCGGCAGCGAGCTTGTTGTCGCTGTTCGGGCCAGTGCTCATCGAGAGGTCGAAGGCGGCGCCGGATGTGCTGTTGACGAGCTGTGCGTTGCCGGCTGTGGAGTTGCCGTCGAACAGCACATTGCCGCTGTTCATGATGGTTGCACTGCCGGCCGTGGCGTTGGTGTCGAAGGTCAACTGGTTGTTGTTGATAATGGTTGCGGTTCCGGCCGTGGTGGAGGAGGTGAACAGCAGCTGATGATTGTTGGTGATGCTGGCGGACCCAGCCGTGCTGGTGTTGTAGAAAACGAGGTTGGCGTTGTTGGCGATGTGCGCGCTGCCACCGTTGGACTGGTCGTAGAACAGCAAGTCGCTGCTGTTGCTGATGGTCGCGTTACCGGCCGTGGCCTGGTTGAACAACTCCATCAAATTGTTGTTGGTGATGACGGCGCTGCCGGCGGTGCTGCCGCTATAGAGCAGGAGAGAGCCACCGGAATTGTTCGTGATATGCGCGCTGCCGGCCGAAGTGCTGTCCCTGAATTCGAGGTTATTGGCGTTGGTGATCGTCGCGCTGCCTGCGCCGCTTCCGCCGTTGAAGTACAGATTGCCCGTGTTGGTGATGGTAGCGTTCCCGGCTGTGCTGAGATTCCCGAAGTTCGTTGTACCGGTATTCGTGATCTGGGCGATGCCGGCCGTGGCGCTGTTATTGAACGCGAGGTCGCCATCATTGGTGATCGTCGCGCTGCCGGCGGTGCTCGAACCGTTGAAGCTCAGGGTGTGGCCGCCGAAGTTGTTGATCGTTGCGACACCGGCCGAGCTATGGTCGTTGAAGGCCAGCGTGCCCTTGTTGTCGATGAAGGGGCCGTAGGTGTCGTCGATGCTGCTACTGTTGCGGAAGATCGTGGTCCCGGCGTTTTTCAGGTAGTAGACGCTCAAACGAGAGGCGTTGACGATGTCGAGAGTTCCGCCAGCGCCAACGTCGATATTGTACTCGTTATATGTAACGGCCGCGTTGGCGTTGCCGAGCTGAAGTGTGCCGCCGCTGACGATTAGGTCGGAGTATATGTAGCTTCCAGCGAAAGTGACCGCGCCGGTCAGCGTCAGGGTGCCTGCGCCCACTTTCTCCAGTACGCCCTCGTTCAGGGAGATTGTTCCGCTTACGACGGTCGACAGATCATTCCCGCCGACCCTGACCCGGGATGCGTCGAGAACAAAAGTGCCTGGACCGGCGATCGAGCCGACACTGTAGCCGGTACCAGCGGGTCCCGCTCCACTGAATTGGGTCACGGCGGTCGCGCTGGTGTTGGTGACGGTGGCGTTGCCGGCCGTGCTGGCGTACTCGAAAATCAAGCTGCCGCTGTTGTTGATGGTGGCACTTCCGGCTGTGCTGTAGTCGTGGAAGTTAAGCGTGCCACTGTTGTTGATAGTGGCGCTCGCGGCGGTGCTGTTGTTACCGAAGCCGAGTGTGGCACTGTTATCGATGGTGGCGCTGCCGGCGGTGCTCGTGTCGTAGAAATTGGCGGTGCCGCCATTGACCGTCAGCGCCGCGTTGCCGGCCGAACTGGTGTTCCGGAAATTCACGGTACCGGTGGAGGTGAGCTGGGCGCTGCCGGCCGTTGTCGTATCGGCGAACTCGAGTGTGCCGCTGTTGGCGATCGCGGTGTTACCGGCCGACATTCCATTGCTGTAGGACGTGAGACCGGCGTTCGAAATGCCGGAAATCGCACCGGTGTTCACGATGCTGAGCGTGCCTCCGGCGCCGACGCCGATCGCGCCGACGACCGAGCCGGTCCTGGCGAGGGTGCCGAGCTGGAGCGTGCCGCCGTTGACCGTGGTACCGCCCGTAAACGTGTTCGCTGCCGATAGCGTCATCGTGCCATCGCCGATCTTGACCAGCGAGCCGCCGGTGCCGGAGATCACGCCGCTCACCTCGGTCGATTGATTTTTGGAGCCGACCGTGAGCTCGTTGGCGCCGAGAAGGTAGCTGCCGGCGCCCGCGATCGAGCCGATCGTCTGCTTGTAATCGCCCGCGGGACCCGCAGAGTTCGAGAAATCCACCGTGCCGCCGGCCTCTGCGGTGACGGCCATGCCGTTGCCGTCGGTGTTGATGAGGTTGAGCGTGGTTCCGGCGCGGACGTCAACCGTGCCGATGATGGAGCCGGTACTGGCGAGGGTACCGAGCTGGAGAGTGCCGCCAGTGACCGTGGTGCCGCCGGCATAGCTGTTTGCGCCCGAAAGCGTCAGCGTGCCCGAACCGGCCTTGACCAGCGAGCCGGTGCCGGTGACCACGCCGCTCAGCTCGCTCGATTGGTTGTTGGAGCCCAGCGTCAGCTCGATGAAATCGAGATAGGAGGTGCCGGCACCCGTGAGCGACTGGACCGAGAGCTTGCCGTCACCGGCGGGGCCAGTCCCTGAAAAATAGATTTGGCCTCCGGCGTTGTTGATAATGGTCGCATTGCCGGTTGAGCTATTGTCGAAAAAGTCGAGGCGTCCACCATTGTTGTTGGTGATGGTGGCATTACCGGCCGTGCTGTGGCCGCGGAACGCCATCAGCAAACCGTTGTTGGTGATGGTCGCGCTGCCGGCCGTGCTGGTGTCGTAAAAATTCAGCAGACTGTCGTTGGTGATGGCCGCGTTGCCGGCCGTGCTCGAGCCGACGAAGGTCATTAAAAAGCTATTGGTGATGATGGCGTTGCCGGCGGTGCTGTTGTCCTGGAATTGCAGGGTACTTCCATTGCCCAGCGAGGCGTTAGCAGCAGTGCTGCTGTTCGCGAAAACCATTAGGCCCTGGTTATTGCTCGCGGCGGTGCCCGCAGAGCTCGAATTCTGGAAGGTGGTCGTCGAGTTGGCGGCGGTGGTGAGGTAGAGGCTACCGCCATTGATGACGATGCCGGCGCCCGTGAAAGTGAGCCCGGAGCCGGCTTCGTTGTGGATCTGGTAGTCCGAAGCCCCGGCATTGAGCGTCCAGCCGCCGACTGTGGCGCTGCTGCCAATGGACAGGTATGACACGATTGATGTGCCAAAGTAGGCGGTACCGGAAGGAACACTCCCGGTGTCCCAGTTGCTCCCATCGCCATATAAATTGTTAACCGGAGAGGTGCGCCAGGTCGCATCCTGCGCACAAGCGGGCGTCGCCGGCAGTGCCCAGGCCAAAGCCAGCGCCGACGACGTCAGCAGCGCGGCCCGCAAGCGGCGGGTTGCCCCGAAACAGTCTTTCGCCGTCCGCAACACTCCCCCCAATCTCGCGGTCGTGAGTCCGTCTCCGACCGGACTCCTCTCATTGGCTGGCGGGTGGTGTCCTGATAAGAGGTCGACAACTTTCTGAAGATTTCTGATATTTCCAGTTCGGACCGTTTTTCGTTCATTTTCGACTTCCGCTATATCGGCGGCCTGGAGAGACGCTTTGGGGGATGACGTGCTTCGTTTCGCCGGCTTCGAGCTGGATCAGCAGCGCGCGGAGCTGCGCTCGGCCGATGGCGTTGCAATCAAGCTCCGGCCCAAGACCTTCGAGATGCTGCGGGTGTTCGCGACCAGCGGCGGCCGGGTGCTGAGCAAGCAGGAGCTGATGGAGGCGGTCTGGCCGAACGTCCATGTCGGCGAGGACAGCCTGTTTCAATGCATCCGCGAGCTTCGCACCGCGCTCGGCGACGAGCGGCGGCAGTTGATCAAGCTCGCCTCCGGCGGAGGCTATCTGCTGACGGCGGAGGTCGAGGCCGAGCCGGAGGTCACGGCGCATGCCGAGGCGCCTCCGCTCGTCCAGGCCGTGGAGGCCGGGCCTGCAGCGCCGGCCGAAGGTATCGAGGCACATGCGAGGTCGCGGCGCCCCATCTTCGGTTTCAGCCGGCAGGCCATGGTCGCCGCCGTGGCCGGGCTCTGTGTGATCGTCGTCGGGCTTGCGGTCGCCGCACCGGTGCTGAAGCCCGACTTCCTGTTCAGGCGCACGCCGCCTCGGATCGCCGTGGTGCCGATCGTTGACGCCAGCAACGATCCGCGCGGCGCGGTGATGGCAGCGGAGGCCACCGGCCGCCTCACGGACGGATTTGCCAGAATCCAGAACATCACCGTGGTTGCGCCACGATCGGCGGCGGTCGCGGGCCTCGAACGCGCCGGGCTACCTGCCGCATCATCGGATTACGAAATCCGCGGCGAGCTGCAGCGCAGCGATCAATCCTGGACGCTGCGGGCGCGCATGATCAAGGTCGGCACCGGCGAGGTTCAGTCGGCGGTGACCGCTTCGGTCAACGCGGATGAGGCGGACATGCAGCTTCAGCCGTCCCGGCTCGCCGCGGGTGTCGGTCATGTCCTTGCCCGCCGCCTCAACGAAATGCTGGAGCCGAGCACGCCTTCCGCCAGAACCCGCGAATCGTCCGCGGGCGGCGACAAGGTGGCCGTCGAGCAGGCGCTCGCCTCGATCAATCGGACGACGCGCGAGCGCTTTGGCGCGGCGCAGACCATGCTGCAAAAGGCACTCACCGAGGATCCCGGCAATGTCGATCTCGCCGTCGCGCTCGCCTCGCTGCAGATGCGCGGCATCCAGATGGTTTGGTTCAACCCGGACGAGGCGGTCGCGGTCGAGGCCAGAGCCAATGCGACGCTCGAGCAGGCATTGCGCTCGAAGCCGAATTCCATTCCGGTGCTCGAGGCCTATTGCCGCTTTCTCAGCGTCACCAACCATTTCGTGGAAAGTCTCGTCACCTGCGCCAAGGCGTTGAGCTTCGATCCGTGGAACGGCGCTGCGCTCTATCTGACCGGCTTGAGCGAGATTTATCTCGGCCGCTTCGACGATGCGCTTGCAACCTTCCGCCAGGCCGATGGTTACGACACGCCGGCGGCCTCGCGCTGGACATGGCTGCTCGGCGCGGGCTTGGCGAATGTCCTGATGGGGCGCGACGAGGAGGCGCTACCCTGGCTGCAACGCTCGATCGCCATCACGCCGGGGACCGGCCGCTCGCACATGCTGCTCGCCGTTGCCTACCAGAGATCGGGCCGGTTCGAGGAGGCGAGGGCGGCGATCGAGGAGGGACTGAGGCTGCGGCCCGGCACGACGAAGCTCAACGTCTCGCCGCCGATGAAGAATGCAAGTCCGGTATGTCTCAAAGCCTGGGATCGTGTCGTTCAGGCCATGGTCGACGCAGGATTGCCGGAGCGATGAAGCCGGCACCGTGCGCGCAACCGTCGCGCCGGGCCGCCGCGGCTCCCGCCAAAAATATCGAAAACAACCCCATGCACAGTAGCCGGCGGCCGCCGCGACCGACCGTTTGGACCGAAAACTTGATATGTCGGGCAAATCAGCGGCACAATTTCATCATCCCAAAATCCGCTGAACGACCACGGGCACGCAACGGATGCTGTCCGATGTAACGTCAGACCTCCCCCACCTGTGATCGGATACGGCATCGTGACAGCTTCCATCGGCGTGCATCCATCGTTGGGGACGCGCCGCCGACGAGAGTTGGAAGTGCCCGCCAAGTGAAGGGCGCGCGCAGGCGGCGGCTTGTCGCTTGCGCGAGGGTGCAGAAACCGCGAAAATCCAGGCTGATTCAGAAGTTGCCAGGGGAATCCCACACAGATGCAGTTTGATGACGTTATCCTCGGTCGCCGGAGTATCCGCGGTTACAAACCTGATCCCGTACCCAAGGCGCTGATTGCGGAAATCATTGGTTTGGCGATGCGCGCTCCGTCGTCGATGAATACCCAGCCCTGGAATTTCTACGTCATTTCAGGCGAACCGCTGGATCGGATCCGCGCCGGCAACACCGAGCGGATGGTGGCAGGCATACCGCAATCGCGCGAATTCCGCACCGGTCAGCCGTTCGCCGGCAAGCACCGCGACAGGCAGGTCGGTGTCGCCAAGCAATTATTCTCCGCGATGGGGATCGAGCGCGACGACAAGGACAAACGCCAGGACTGGGTGCTGCGCGGCTTCCGTCAGTTCGACGCGCCGGTATGCGTGATCATCACCTACGACAGGGTGCTGGACGGCAGCGACGACACGCCGTTCGATTGCGGCGCCGTGGCGACCGCGCTGGTCAATGCCGCCTGGTCTCGCGGGCTGGGCGCCGTGATCAACAGCCAGGGCATCATGCAATCACCCGTGGTGCGCGAGCACGCGGGAATAGCCGACGATCAGGTCATCATGAAAAGCATAGCGTTGGGCTGGCCGGATGAAACTTTTCCGGCAAATGCAGTCGTGTCGGAGCGCAAGTCTGTCGAGGAGGCTACGGTGTTTGTCGGCTTCGATAATTAGGCGCGTGCGCGCGGGACTTCGCGCCAATCAAGATTTCGTCGGCGGGCTCTCCGATGAAGTAGGCCATCGGGACACTCGATAGGTGCCCGGGCCTGGGCCAGGCTCATCATCTGCTGGCGGAGATGGAAATCGAAATCGCAAGGGTCGGGTATGAAATCAATCAAGCCGAGGTCTACGAGCGGCATGACGTTCAGAAAAAACATGACGGTCTTCAGAACGTCCTGACGGTAGGACCTGGGGTTTTCCGTCGGGGGCGGTACTC
>JBAVEE010000434.1:0-3374 GCA_049587575.1 Bradyrhizobium sp. | reverse complement strand
GCTTTACGGCGTGATGCTGCTGCAGAAAAAGATCCGGCGCACCGGAACCATCGAACGCTAAGGGTTTTCGGAATGGACGACGGCAGGCTCGACGCCTTGGGGCAGACGATTGTTGGCGCGCTTGCTGGTGCTGCGACCGGCCATTCGGTTGCATTCAATCAGCTCACGGTGACGGTGCAGGCCGGCAAAATTGTCGATGTCGTGCGTTTCCTGCGCGACGATCCCGGCTGCCGCTTCGTCAGCCTGATCGATGTGACGGCGGTTGATTATCCCGGGCGCGAGAAGCGCTTCGACGTGGTCTACCACCTGCTGTCTCCGACGCTGAATGCGCGCGTCCGCTTGCGCGCCGAAGCCGATGAGACCACCCAGGTGCCCTCGATCATCGAGGTGTTTCCGGGGGCCGACTGGTTCGAGCGTGAAACCTACGACCTTTACGGCGTGATCTTCACGGGGCACCCGGACATGCGGCGGCTGTTGACGGACTATGGCTTCGATGGCCACCCGCTGCGCAAGGATTTCCCGCTCACCGGTTTCGTCGAGGTGCGCTACGACGACCAGGAGAAGAGGGTGCTTTACGAGCCCGTCCGTCTCAACCAGGAGTTCCGCAAATTCGATTTTCTCTCGCCATGGGAAGGCGCGGATTATCCGGTCCTGCCCGGGGACGAGAAGGCGGGGCCGAAAGGCTGATCATGACCGAAGCAGCAGCACTGCGTAACTTCACCATCAATTTCGGGCCGCAGCATCCAGCCGCGCATGGCGTGCTGCGACTGGTGCTGGAACTCGACGGCGAAGTGGTCGCCCGGGTCGATCCGCATATCGGCCTGCTTCATCGCGGCACCGAAAAGCTGATCGAGCAAAAGACCTACTTGCAGGCGATCCCGTATTTCGACCGGCTCGACTATGTCGCGCCGATGAATCAGGAGCACGCGTTCTGCCTCGCGGCGGAAAAGTTGCTGGACATTGAAGTGCCCCGCCGCGGCCAGCTGATCCGGGTCTTGTACTGCGAGATCGGCCGTATCCTGTCGCATCTTCTCAACGTCACCACGCAGGCAATGGACGTCGGCGCGCTGACGCCGCCGCTGTGGGGCTTTGAAGAGCGCGAAAAGCTGATGGTGTTTTACGAGCGCGCCTCCGGCTCCCGCATGCATGCGGCCTATTTTCGGATCGGCGGCGTGCACCAGGACCTGCCGCCGAAGCTGATCGACGATATCGAGGCCTGGTGCGATCCGTTCCTCGGCGTGGTCGACGATCTCGAAACTCTGCTCACCGGCAACCGAATCTTCAAGCAGCGCAACGTCGACATCGGCGTGGTCTCGCTGCAGCAGGCCTGGGAATGGGGCTTTTCGGGCGTGATGGTGCGCGGCTCCGGCGCCGCCTGGGATCTGCGCAAGGCCCAGCCTTATGAGTGCTACGCCGAGATGGATTTCGACATTCCGATCGGCAAGAACGGCGATTGCTACGACCGCTACTGCATCCGCATGGAAGAAATGCGCCAGTCCGTGCGTATCATGAAGCAATGCATTGCCAAGCTGCGCGCGGCGGACGGGCAGGGACCTGTCGCGGTGCAGGACAACAAGATTTTCCCGCCGCGCCGTGGCGAGATGAAGCGCTCGATGGAAGCGCTGATCCATCACTTCAAGCTTTATACCGAGGGCTTCCACGTGCCGGCCGGCGAAGTCTACGCCGCGGTCGAGGCGCCGAAGGGCGAGTTCGGCGTCTATCTGGTCGCCGACGGCAGCAACAAGCCCTACAAATGCAAAATCCGCGCGCCGGGGTTCGCGCATTTGCAGGCGATGGATTTCATCTGCAGGGGTCATCTGCTGGCCGACGTCTCGGCCATTCTGGGCTCGCTCGACATCGTGTTTGGAGAGGTCGATCGGTGATCGCGCAGCCGCCCATCCATTTTGACCGGGCTTCGGGGTCTCTGGAGGGAGCCAACCTGTGGGAACGGACGGCTGCGCTGGCGCTGGCGACGGGCTCGAAGATCTCGTCGCACTTTTCGCATCGCGGCTACATCGGTTGCGCCAATCTGCTGCGCAAGACGCTGCCCGAGCGCAACATTGCGATCAGGCTCAACGCGGATGCAACCTTTGAATTTCCCTACGGCGACGGTTACTGGAGCAAGTTGCTCGATCGCTCGTACAATTACGAAGACGAACTGGAATTGTTGTTTCGCCATTCCGCCGATATCGACTACACGCTGCTCGATTGCGGCGCCAATTACGGCTACTGGTCGGTGCTGGTGACGAGCCGGCCGTTCGGCTCGCACAAGGCGATCGCGATCGAGCCGTCGTCACAGAATTTTCCCAAGCTTGCCAACAACGCCCGGGTCAATGGAAACCGCTTCGAGTTGATGAAATGCGCGATCGGCGCGGCAAAGGGCACGGCGCGGCTGTCCGGAACCAAGCACGAGGCGTTCAGCATTGCCGGCAACGCCAGTGGTGCCGGCGAGGACGTGCCGGTCATTGCGCTCGACGATCTCATCGACGACGGCAAGGTTTCTCCTGACGGAAAATACCTGATCAAGCTCGATGTCGAGGGCGTCGAAGTCGAAGCCATCAAGGGCGGCACGCGGTTGCTGCAGGGCGACAGCGTGATCATGTGCGAAGAGCACGGCAACGACCCCGGTCACACCGTGTCGCGTTATATCCTCGAGCAGACGCCGCTCAAGCTCATCGTCTACGATCCCCGCTCCAATCGCCTGGAAACGGTGACCGAGCTTTCGATCCTCGACCGTATCAAGGTTTCATCCCACGTTGGTTATAACGTGTTCGGCACCGCAAGTGCGTTCTGGCAAAATCGAATTAACGCCTTGAACGCCAACGCCGCGCGTCGCATGCAATGAGAGACTGAACACAATGTCCGTCCGCCGCCTCGCGCCCAAGGAACTTCAGCCTGCGACCTTCACGTTTTCGCCGGAGAATCTCGCTTGGGCGAAGGAGCAGATCGCCAAATATCCGGAAGGCCGGCAGGCTTCCGCCGTTATCCCGATCCTGTGGCGCGTCCAGGAACAGCATGACGGATGGGTTTCGGAGGCGGCTATCCGCGCGGTCGCGGATTTGCTTGGCATGCCCTACATCCGGGCGCTGGAGGTTGCGACCTTCTACACCATGTTCCAGCTGCAGCCGGTCGGCAGGAAGGCGCACATCCAGGTCTGCGGCACGACGCCGTGCCGTCTGCGCGGGGCGGCCGACCTCATTGAGGTATGTCAGAGCCGGATCCACCACGACCCCTTCCATTTGTCCAAGGATGGCAATTTCAGCTGGGAAGAAGTCGAGTGCCTTGGCGCCTGCGTGAATGCTCCGATGGTGCTGATCTGGAAGGATACCTATGAGGATCTGACCAAGGAAAGCTTCGGCAAGGTGCTCGACGGC
>JBAVEE010000433.1:0-2089 GCA_049587575.1 Bradyrhizobium sp. | reverse complement strand
ATGGTGATCCATCTGGTGGCGCGGATCAAGATGGGGGAGGGCGATATCGATAGTCCCCGCCGTCATTCCGGGTTCTCGCTACGCGCATCCCGCAATGACGAAGCCAACAGGCTCAGCTATCCACCTTCAGTGCGGCAATAAAAGCTTCCTGCGGGATGTCGACCTTGCCGAACTGCCGCATC
Organism: Bradyrhizobium sp.; assembly: GCA_049587575.1. Lineage (GTDB taxonomy): Bacteria > Pseudomonadota > Alphaproteobacteria > Rhizobiales > Xanthobacteraceae > Bradyrhizobium. The sequence continues at coordinate 1,907 of JBAVEE010000433.1, read as the reverse complement.
TTCTTCTTGCCTTCCTTCTGCTTCTCCAGAAGTTTTCGTTTGCGCGTGACGTCGCCGCCGTAACACTTGGCGGTGACGTCCTTGCGCAGCGCGCGCACGGTTTCGCGCGCGATTACCTTGCCGCCGATCGCGGCCTGGATCGGAATCTGGAACATGTGCGGCGGGATCAGTTCCTTCATCTTCTCGACCATGGCGCGGCCGCGGCCCTCGGCGCGGGTTCGATGCACCAGCATCGACAGCGCGTCGACCGGCTCGTTGTTGACGAGGATCTGCATCTTGACGAGGTCGGCCGGCTTGTAGTCGGTGAGATGATAGTCGAACGAGGCATAGCCCTTCGAGACCGATTTCAGGCGGTCGTAGAAATCGAACACCACTTCGTTGAGCGGCAGTTCGTATTTCACCATCGCGCGGTTGCCGACGTAAGTGAGCTCCTTCTGCGCGCCGCGCCGGTCCTGGCACAGTTTCAGCACGCTGCCGAGATATTCGTCCGGCGTCAGGATCGTGGCCTCGATCCACGGCTCCTCGATCTCGGCGATCTTCACCACGTCGGGCATGTCGATCGGGTTGTGAATCTCGATCACCTGCCCGTCGGTCAGGTGCATCTTGTAGATCACCGACGGCGCGGTCGCGATCAGGTTGAGATCGAATTCGCGGCTTAACCGTTCCTGGATGATTTCCAGGTGCAACAGCCCGAGGAAGCCGCAGCGGAAGCCGAAGCCGAGCGCGGCGGAGGTTTCCATCTCGAACGAGAAGCTCGCGTCATTGAGCCGCAATTTCCCCATCGCCGCGCGCAAGGTTTCAAAGTCGTCGGCGTCGACCGGGAACAGGCCGCAGAACACGACCGGGATCGCCGGCTTGAATCCCGGCAGCATGTCGGTCACCGGCTTCCTGTCGTCGGTGATGGTGTCGCCGACGCGGGTGTCGGCCACTTCCTTGATCGCGGCGGTGATGAAACCGATCTCGCCGGGGCCGAGTTCCTCGATCTGCTGCATCTTCGGGGTGAAGAAGCCGACGCGCTCGACATCGTAAGCAGCATTGGTGCCCATCATCCGGATGCGCTGGCCCTTTTTCAGGACGCCGTCGACGATCCGCACCAGCACCACGACGCCGAGATAGACGTCATACCAGCTGTCGACCAGCAGCGCCTTCAGCGAGGCGTCGCGGTCGCCCTTCGGCGGCGGCAGCCGGTGCACAATGGCTTCCAGCACGAGGTCGATGCCGAGGCCGGTTTTCGCCGAGATCATCACCGCGTCGGAGGCGTCGATGCCGATCACGTCCTCGATCTGCTGCTTGACCTGGTCGGGTTCGGCGGCCGGCAGGTCGATCTTGTTGAGGACCGGCACGATCTCATGGCCGGCATCGAGCGCGTGGTAGACGTTGGCGAGCGTCTGCGCCTCGACGCCCTGGCTGGCGTCGACCACCAGCAGCGAGCCTTCGCAGGCCGCCAGCGAGCGCGAAACCTCGTAGGCGAAATCGACATGACCGGGCGTGTCGATCAGGTTGAGGATGTAGGTCTTGCCGTCCTTGGCCGGATAGGTCAGCCGCACGGTCTGCGCCTTGATGGTAATGCCGCGCTCGCGCTCGATATCCATGGAATCGAGTACTTGTTCCTTCATCTCGCGCGCCTGCAACCCTCCGGTGGTCTGGATCAGACGGTCGGCCAGCGTCGACTTGCCATGGTCGATATGCGCAACAATGGCGAAGTTGCGGATGTTGGAAATAGGAATGGATGTCATGGGCGCGGGATAGCATTCGCGTTCCCGTGCGGCAACCATATTACGCCATTTTGGCGGCGCTTCTTCACGCCAAGCTGATTCCACTTCCGTGAAAAACGCGCTACGCACGGGGCATGTCGTCTGCCTCAATTTCGCCCGCCGCTGCGCGTGCGCGCCGTCGCCCCCGCCGAC
>JBAVEE010000432.1:0-15780 GCA_049587575.1 Bradyrhizobium sp. | reverse complement strand
GCCCGAGCATGCCCACGTGGTGCGGCGCTATCTCGAAGCGGGTCTCGTGATTTTTGGCAAGACCAATCTGCCGGAATTCGCGCTCAAGGGCGTGTCGGACTCGCAACTGTTCGGCCGCGCCAGCAATCCCTGGAATTTCGATCACACGCCCGGCGGCTCCAGCGGTGGCGCTGCAGCTGCGGTCGCCTCGGGCGTCGTGCCGATGGCGGCAGGCAATGACGGCGGCGGCTCCCTTCGCATTCCCGCCGCCTGCTGCGGCCTGTTCGGGTTGCGTCCCTCGCGCGCGCGCATTTCCGCGGGGCCGGCCTATGGCGAATATTGGTACGGCGCATCCAGCGAGGGCGTGATCTCGCGCAGCGTGCGCGACACCGCGGCGGCGCTCGACGTCGCGGCGGGCAACGAGCCCGGCGATCCCTTCGTGATTCCCGGGCCGGGCGAGCCCTACGCGGAGCTGATGCGGCGCGATCCCGGCCGGCTGCGCATCGGCTTTACCTCGGCTTCGCCGATCGGAACGGAGGTTCACCCCGAAGCCGTCAGGGCGGTGAACGAGGCGGCGAAATTGCTCGGGAGTCTTGGTCACGAGGTCGAGGAAGCCGCGCCCGCGATCGATGGTGCTTCGCTGGCGAAGACCTTCCTGCATGTCTATTTCGGACAGGTGCCGGCCATGGTGGCGCAGGCACGCGCGGCCGGCGCCCGCACCTCGGATTTCGAACTGCTCACGCGGGTGCTGGCGACGCTGGGCGGAGCGGCCTCGGCCGGGACGCTGACGGCGCAATTGCTCAAATGGAACGAATTTGCCCGGGCGCTCGCGCGCTTCCATCAGCGCTACGACTTGCTGCTGACGCCGACCCTCGCGCATCCGCCGATCCGCCACGGCCAGGGCGATCCGACGGCGGCGGAGCAGGCGGTGCTGAACCTGCTCGATCGGGCCGGCCTGCTTGGGCTGCTGGCGCGGCTTGGGCTGCTCGACAGTACAGTCGACAAGATCGCGCGCGACAGCCTGCAATATGTGCCGTTCACCCAGCTCGCCAACCTCACCGGAACGCCGGCGATGAACGTTCCGCTGCACTGGACGGCGGACGGCCTGCCGTTAGGGGTGCAATTCGTCGCGCGTTTTGGCGAGGAGGATCGGCTTTTGCAGCTTGCGCGCCAGCTCGAAGAGGCGCGGCCGTGGTTCGACCGGCTGCCGGCGTGGGTGGCGCGGGGCTAGCGTTTGACCGGGAGCCCGACACTTCGTCCGATGCCTTCCGGCCGCGCGACCGCTGCATGAGCGGCCGCCACCGCCTCGATGCGGGCGCGGATGTCGGGTGGAAACGGCGCGGTCTTGCGCGCGGTCATGTCGATATGGATTGTCATGTTTTCCGAGGTCGCCGACAGCCAGCCCTCGCTGGCGTGGCGCAATTCCTCGAAGGTGTGCAGCCGCTTTTCGTCCGAGCCTACCAGCAGGATCGAAACCTGCACGGGATCGCCGAGGTGAATCTCGCGCAGATAGCGCACATGGCATTCGGCGGTGAAGGTCGAGCGCTGGCGCGCCTTCATGTAGGCCGGGCCGATCCCCAGCTGCAGCCATAATTCGTCGATGGCGCGATCGAACATCACGTTGTAATAGGCCATGTTGAGATGGCCATTGTAGTCGATCCATTGCGGCTCGATCTGCATCACCGACGACAGGAATGGCACGGGCCGGAGCAGCACGTCATCGCCGGCAGCAGCATTGGTCATCAGCCATCCTCGTTTGTTCGATCATGATCCCTTGACCCCTTATATATCCTTTGCAAGGGTCGGCTCGCAGCGGGAGGATATCGCTTTGGGAATGACGATCACCAATAATCCGAAGCGGCCGGAGCCGCAGGCGCTGGCGAGCGCCATCGAAGCGCTGGCTGCGCGGTTTGGCAACCGGCTGATCACATCGAGGGCGGTGCGTGAGCAGCACGCCCATACCACGACCTGGCTCGAATCGCAGCCGCCCGACGCCGTGGTCATGGCGCAGGAGACGTCGGATATCCAGGACGTGGTGCGGATTTGCGCTCAATATGGCATTCCCGTGATCCCGTTCGGCGCCGGCACCTCGCTGGAGGGACAGGTCAACGCGCCTGCCGGCGGCATCTCGATCGATCTTCGCGACATGAACAGGGTGCTGGAAGTCCACGCCGACGATCTCGACTGCGTGATCCAGCCCGGCATCACCCGCAAGACGCTGAACGAGCATCTGCGCGACCAGGGCGTGTTCTTCCCGATCGACCCCGGCGCGGATGCCTCGCTGGGCGGCATGGCGTCGACGCGCGCCTCCGGCACCAATGCGGTGCGCTACGGCACCATGCGCGACAACGTGCTGGCGCTCAAGGTCGTGCGCGGCGACGGCGAAATCGTCACCACCGGCACGCGGGCGAAGAAATCCTCAGCCGGTTACGACCTGACCCATCTGTTCGTCGGCGCCGAAGGCACGCTCGGGATCATTTGCGAGCTCACCATCAAGCTGCGCGGGATTCCCGAAACCATCGCGGCCGCGGCATGTTCGTTCGAGAGCGTGCGCGGCGCCTGCCAGGCGACGATTCTGGCGATCCAGACCGGCATTCCGGTGGCCCGCATCGAACTGCTCAACGCCGAACAGGTGCGCGCCTGCAATTCCTATTCGAAATTGTCGCTGCCGGAGACCCCGCTATTGCTGCTGGAATTTCACGGCAGCGAGAATGAAGTCTCCGAGCAGTCGAGAAATTTCAGCGAGATCGCCAGGGAGTGCGGCGGCGGCGATTTCACCTGGACCACGCGGCCCGAGGATCGCACCAGGCTGTGGCAGGCGCGGCACGACGCCTATTGGGCGGTCAAGGCCTTGCGTCCGGGTGCCGGCGTGGTGGCGACCGACGTGTGCGTGCCGATTTCGCGCCTTGCCGATTGCGTGACGGAAACCGAGGCGGATCTCAAGCGGCTCAAGCTGCAGTCGCCGATCGTCGGCCATGTCGGTGACGGCAATTTCCATTGCTCGCTGCTGTGCGACGTCGAGGATTCCGGCGAGATGGCGCGCGGCGAGGAGTTCATGCATCGGCTGGTCGAGCGGGCCCAATCGATGGGCGGCACCTGCACCGGCGAGCACGGCATCGGGCAGGGCAAGCAGAAATACCTCAAGACCGAGCTTGGCCCGGAGGCCATCGACGCCATGCGCGCGATCAAGCAGGCGCTCGATCCGCAGAATATCTTCAATCCCGGAAAGATAATTCCGGCGAGTTAGAGTCTTACGGCGCGGGGGTCTACCGTTCCTGGCTGACCCGGACGCCGGGACTGATCTGGTCGCTCGGGTAGACGATCACCCGTTCTCCCTGGGTGAGCCCTTTCCTCACTGCGGCGAAACGACCGGACCGGCGCTCGAGATCGATGGCCCGCAATTGCGCGCGTCCGTTTTCGACGACATAGACGCTCCAATCGTCACCGCGGCGGAACAGGGCGCCGGCCGGAATGATGTCGATGTCGTCTTGGGTGAATACGGTGATACGGGTATCGACCTGATATCCATCTCCGAGGCCTGTCCATTGTTCCCGCGGCGACAGGACGTCGATCAACACGTTGACCCGCTGCTCTTCGACACCGAGTGTCGATATTTTGGTGAATGCCGCCGGCTCAATCCGCCGGACGCGCCCCGAGAGCACGCCCGGACCGCCCCAATGCTCGATCACAACGTCCGCACCGGGCCGAATTTCAACCGCGTCGACACTGAGCACGTCGGTCACGATTTCTAGGTCGCGCGGATCGCCGATTTCGAGGAGGGGCGTGCCGGACTGGACCACTGTCTCGCTTTCCTGCACGACCTTCAGCACCACGCCGGATACGGGCGCCGTGATGTTCCAGCGTTCGATCGGCCCGTCCCCGCCGTCCTGATAACGGGCGAGCAAAGCCTTCGCCTGCTCGACCTCGTGGCTTGCCGCATGATCCTGGAATTCCGCGGCCCGAAGATCGCGATCGGCAACCCGCTGGAGGAGTTCGGCGCGTTCGAGCGCCTGCACCGTTGAAGCACCCTGAGCGGCAAGGGTGCGGGCGCGATCGAGATCGGTCTTTGCCTGACCGGCCTGGGCTTGTGCGCGCTCGACCGTTGCCTTGCTGCGCTCCAGCGCGGCCTCGGCGGTGCCTAATCTTTCCTCGGCCTCACGGCGGCTGCGCGGGTCGAGCAGGGGCGCCGGCGGTGGCATGATGGCAGCAACGATATCGTCGGCGATGACGTTGTCGCCCGCTTTCAGCCTCACGCGTATCAGGCGCCCGGCGAGCGGTGCAGCCACGACATAGCGCTCGCGGATGCGGGTCTTGCCATCCTCGTCCACGCTGGCGACGAAGCGTCCCCTGGCGACGGTCGCCGTCTCGACCGGCACCGGCCGCGGCATCAGGAACCAGGCGATGCCGCCAGCCGCAACCGCAAGCCCCAGCATCGTCGCCACGCGACCGATCGTGAAAGGCATCGTCAATCCCTCGTTTTGAGTACCGCGACCAGATCGAGCCGGTCCACCCGGCGTCGCACGATGTATGCGCTTGCCAGGGCGGCCACCATGACAATCGCGGTTGCGGCCAGGTAGGTTCGTGCTCCCACGACGCCCGGAATCTGAAAGCTCTCGCTGGAATGAAACCGGGCGATGAGCGTGACGATACCCTGGGAAATCAACAGCCCGATCGGAATGGCCATCGCGATCTCGATGGCAAATTGACCGAAAAGGATTTGCGCCACTTCGGACCGGGTGAAGCCGAGCACGCGGAGGCTGGCGAGCTCCCAGGCACGCTCCTGCAGCGAGATACGCGCGCTATTGTATACCACGCCGACGGCGACAATCACGGCAAAGGCCGTAAGGATGCCGGCGCTGACGAGAACGAGGCCCGCGATCTTGTCCAGGAACGAGCTCAGCGTGTAGGCCTTCATCGACACCGATTCGATGACGGGGAGCTGCCTGAAGCGCCGTGACAGCGCCGTGAGCGCCGAGGGCTCGACGAACAGCGCCGCGGCCGATACCACCGCGCCTTCGCCGGTGAGCCGGTTCAGCGTGTCGATCTCCATATAGGCGGACATCCCGATCACCTCGTCGACGAGTGCGCTGACCGGCAGGTCGATCTTGCGGCGCTGGCCCTCCATGACTTCGATCGTGACCGTATCGCCGGGGAGAACCTGGATTCGCTCGGCCAGCCTGCGGGTGAGCGTGATGCCGCCGGGCGGCACGTCGATCGGACGCAGCGCGGCGTCGTGCGGACGCCGCAATCCGCTGTTGAAGGGCAGGCCGATCACCGACGTGAGATAGCTGCGATGTCCGGCGCGCAGGCGCACCGGTGCGATCCGGTAGCCTTCGGCGACCAGCACGCCGGGCTCGCGCGCGAGGTCGCCGACAATGGTCCGATCGAGGGGATGCGGGAAAGTCACCATGACGTTGCCGCGTTCGACGAGGTTGAACTGGACTTCGATCATCCGGTCGATGGCGTCGCGCCAGAACAGCCCGAGCACGACCATCGGCACGGCGAGCGCGATGCCGACAATCGTAAACGCGCTGCGCAACGGGCGGCCGGCAAAATTTCGGATCGTCAGGACGCGCCGCGGCGTCAGGATTTCCGCCGACATTAACCCTTCGATCCAGGAACGGCGAAAGCGCCGCGGCGCGGCCGGGCGCATCGCAACCGCCGGGGCCAGGGCAACGACGTTTTGCAGCGCGGTGACCACGCCGAGCGATGCAGCCGCAAGGCAGATCGCGAAACCGACGACCACGGACCAGGGCGTCAACTCGAACACCAGCGCCGGCAAACGAAAGAACCCGTGATAGCTCGCGATCATCGCCTCGCCAAAGACCAGGCCGCCGGCGAGGCCCAGCACCGATCCGCATAGCACGACGACCACGACCAGCTTGAGATAGTGGAAAACCAGCGGGGTTGTCGGGAATCCCAGCGCCTTCAATGCGGCGATCTGTTCACGCTGCGCGGTCACCAGACGTCCGAGCACGACATTCAGCAGAAACGTCGCGACGCCGAAGAAGATGAAAGGAATGGTAATGGACATTACCTTCTGCTGATTGAGTTCATCCTCAAGGAAGCGGTTTGACGGCTGATCCCTCCGGGCGATGGCGCCGACCGAACCGTAAGGCTCCAGCAGCCGGTCAAGCTCATCGATCACCTGCTTTGGGTCGGTATCCGGGGTTAACGACACGATGGCGTCGTTGAAGGCGCCTTTCATGTCGAAGGCCGCCTCTGCCGCGCTACGGTCGACCCAGAGCACGGCGTAAAATCGGTCGTCCGGGATCGGTATCCCCGGCTTCACCGCATAGACATATTCGGGCGACAGGGCGATGGCAGCAACTTGAAAGCTTTGAAGGCGCCCGTTCAGCACCACCGGCACATCGGTGCCCAGTCTCACCCGATTGGCCTCGGCAAACGCCTCGTTGATCGCGACGGTTCGCGTGTCGCCCGGCTCCGGCGGGCTGCCCCGGCGTGTGTGAAGCCGCGCCAGCGGCTCGTCTCCGGCGCGCGACAGCGAGACCATCCGCGCCGAAACCGGCAGCACCGCGGAGGGCCAATCGAGAATCACATCCCGGACGATGCGCGGCTCGACCGCGGCAACACCGGGAATTTCCCGGAGCTGCGCCACCACTGAAAGCGGTGCACGTTTCAAGGTAACGAAGATCTGCGGAAAGCGCGCGCTGTCGTAGAAGCGGTCACGCCCGGCACGCAAGGAGTCGTATGTCGATATCGAAGCGACGAAAACAGCGATGCCGGCCGCCACCACTAGGGCGATCGTGATCACCTGGCCGCGCATGGCCAGGATATCCCGCATGAGCTTGCGATCGAGCAGGCTCACCAGTGCACCTCGTCTGGCGTCAGCCTGCGCGGATTGCGTTCTTCGCCGACGATGCGCCCGCCGCCGAGGCGCAGAACCCGGTCCGCCATGCCCGCGATCGCCGCGTTGTGGGTGATGATCACCGTCGTGGTGCCGAGCTCCTCGTTGACCCTCGCTATCGCGGCAAGCACAATCTTCCCGGTCTCATAGTCGAGCGCGCCGGTCGGCTCGTCGCACAGCAGCACGTCGGGCGATTTGACGATGGCGCGCGCGACCGCGACACGTTGCTGTTCGCCGCCGGAAAGTTGCGAGGGGAAATGATCAAGCCGCTGGTCGAGGCCGACCAGCGCCAGCGCCTGCCGCGGGTCGAGCGGGTGATCGGCGATCTCGTTCACCAGTGCCACGTTCTCGAGCACGGTGAGGCTGGGAATCAGATTGTAAAACTGGAACACAAAACCGACGTGCTCGCGTCGGTATCGCGTCAATTCGGCATCGTCGGCGCCGACGAGGTCGTGGTCGCGCCATCGCGCTTCGCCGCCGGTCGGCGCGTCGAGCCCGCCCAGGATGTTGAGCAGCGTCGATTTGCCCGAGCCGGAAGGTCCGAGCAGCACGACAAACTCGCCTTGATAGATATCGAGATTGACGTCCCTGAGCGCATGGACCCGGACTTCGCCCATGACATAGGTCTTGGACAGATCGCGTGCGCGAAAAACCACGCTGCGGAGGTCTTCGGGCGGCCGGGGCGGGTTCATCGACACCATATTTTGCCATTGTTGGGGCACCGCCATCTGATATTGGGTTGTTCGGTCGTCCTGTTGAGACAGGTCAATTCTTCCGACGTTGGGCCGCGCCGGCGATGAGGCCGTTCCGGAAGGAACTGTGGGCCGCCAGTCTTTCGGAGGGATCAAGCCTCATTTCGGCCCAAAAAGGGTCGGCTGCTGAGACTGGCACAACACCGGTGATTTCAGGTAACGTGCGATTCACCTGACACGCGGCGGTTTTTCCATTCTATCAGTCGAGCATAATAATGCGCCTTCGCTGGCAAATTTTCATCGCTGCCGTGCTTCTCGCTGCCACTTCATCCGTTGCCGAGCCGTACCATGGCTCCAATCTCCCGGAGCACGACGGCAATTTCGCGAAAAATCCGGCCAGCGCGAAGGCGCGTTATGCCGAGGACGTCGCGAACGAACTCAGGCCGCAGGAACCGGACACGGATTTATTGGCGCTGATGTCGGGGAAGTGCAGCACGCTCAGGGTTGCGGGACGCGATTTCGCGTGCAGGTCCGTCGCCTACGCCCACGGCGTCCACGGCCGGGCCTATTTCACGATCGCGCTCGACGACCCGGCTGACCACAGTCACATCATCTCGTTCTCGGGTGAGAACGGCCGCAGGTCGCAGGACAATCTGTACGAGCTGACGGTCGACCGGATGCTGCTGAACTCCAAGAGCCGGCCGAAGGTCGATGGCTTGCCGGTGCCGTTCGTGGAATTATCGGCGGGAACGTGCAAGCAGCTTGGAAACTTCGCGGCGGGACAGGTCTCCAGTATCTCCTGTTCCGCGACAGACAAAGATGGCAAGAAGTACGAATTGCAATTCGAGTCCGATGGCTCGCCCATTACAATACGCAGGGTCAAGCCGTCTCCGCCGACCATCCGAGAGCGCAGCTAGAGCATGACCTGGAAGCGATTCAGATCATGTTCTGGATTGCGGGATAGCAGGTAATTTCCGACGGGGCCGCAAACCTGCACGGCCATCTGTGCTTTCAGAAATTCGGGGCATGGGATGAGGTGGTTCGGGGGGCAGAAGCCCAGAGAGATATGGGACGAGGATATCCAGTGGCCGATCGGAGATATCGAGGCCGCGCACAGGATCCGCGATATCTGCCGTTCCGCTGCCGATAGCGCCGGGAAGATGGCTGGCTTTGCCGGCCCCCCGGATAACAACAGGAACAAATACCACGCCGAGCGGTACGAACGCGCCGCCAAGACCGCGATGGAGATCGCGATGAAAATCGCCGACGATCTGTTGCGCGATTCCTCGGTGCGCCAGATCGTCGGCCTTTGTCTGAAGGCCAACGATTTGAGAACGGCGCGGATCCTGTTTCGCGCGATTCAGGCCGCGTCCATCAGGGAGGAGGTGCTGCAGGACCATCCGATCCTGCGGCAGTGAAGCGGCTCACCGGCCGGCTATCCCATGCTGCCGGTGCGACCGCTTTGGGGGGCCGCGTCGTCACATGCCCGGTTCAATCGGCTTTTCGATCGCGCCGCCGCCTTCGGCCCAATCCTTGAAGCCGCCGGCATTGTAGACCTGGCCGTAACCCATGTCCTTGAGCAGCTTGCCGGCGAGCGCGGCGCGGCCGCCGGATGCGCAATAGAGGATCACGGTCTTGTCCTTGACAAAATTCTTGTCGTGGTAGGGCGACTCGGGGTCGGCGCGAAATTCCAGCATGCCGCGCGAGACATGCACGGCGCCGGCCACCTTGCCGCTGTTCTCGACTTCCGGCGCATCGCGCACGTCGACCACCAGGGTATTGCCCTTCCCGATCAACTCGCGCGCCTGGGCCGGAGTGATCTTCGGCACCGCGGCGTTGGCGGTCTCCATCATCTGCTTGACACTCAGCGCCATCTTTACCTCCTTGGTAGTTGAACAAATCATCGCGTTGATTGACGATATTGACGATACAGGGTTCCTGCGGCGGATGCCATGACGTCAGCGGTGCCCTCGATCGGAACAAGGACCTCGATGCGGCTTCCCTTCTTCTACGGCTGGATCATCATTGCGGTGACTTTCGTCACCATGGCGATCGGCGTCAATGCCCGCACCGCCTTTTCGCTGTTCTTTCCGCCGATCATCGATGAGTTCGGCTGGGAGCGCGGGATCACTGCGGGCGCTTTCTCATTCGGCTTTGTGGTTTCCGCAACCATAAGCCCACTGATCGGCCGCATGATGGACCGGCTCGGTCCCCGCAGCGTGATGGAACTCGGCGTCGCGCTGATGGCGGGTGGCCTGTTGCTGGCGCCGCTGACGACGCAGCCATGGCATCTTTATCTGACGATCGGCGCGCTGGTCGGCGCGGGAAGCATTTGTCTCGGCTATTCCGGGCAGTCCCTGTTCCTTCCGAACTGGTTCAATCAGCGGCGCGGCCTCGCCATTGGCGTTGCCTTCGCCGGCGTCGGCATAGGCTCGGTCACGCTGCTGCCGTGGGTGCAGCTCATGATCGAGCGGTCCGGCTGGCGGACCGCCTGCACGGCGATGGGACTGCTGGTTCTGGTGGCACTCGCCCCGATCAACCTGCTATTGCGCAAACGTCCGGAAGACATCGGCCTGCGGCCGGATGGCGAGGCCGCGCCTTCGGCCTCTGCGGCGAAGCCGGTATCGAACGTCGTCGATCCCAACTGGGCCGGCATCGACTGGACGCTGAAGCGTGCGCTTGCGACCGCGCGCTTCTGGTGGCTTGCGGTCGGCTATTCCGGCGGCCTGTATGTCTGGTACGCGGTGCAGGTGCATCAGACCAAATACCTTCTCGACATCGGCTTCAGTCCGAGCGTCGCGGTCTGGGCGCTTGGCGCGGTCAGTCTGCTCGGCATTCCCGGCCAGATCCTGCTCGGACATGTTTCCGACCGGGTCGGGCGCGAATGGATCTGGTCGACAAGCTGCGCCGGCTTTGCGGTCTGCTTTGCGGCGCTGATTGCGCTTGCGCATTATCCGACGCTTGTACTGGTGTATTTGATGGTGTTTGCGCAGGGCGCGCTCGGCTACGGCCTGACCTCGATCATGGGGGCGGTGGTGGCGGAGATATTTCAGGGCAAGCATTACGGCAGCATCTTCGGCACCATCATGATGGTAGCGCTCGCCGGTGGCGCCGCGGGCCCCTGGGTCACCGGCGTTCTGCACGACCTTTCAGGCGGTTATACGCTGGCCTTCCTGATCGGCATCGGAGTGAGCGGGCTTTCCGCGTTGGCGATCTGGCGGGCATCGCCGGGAAAAATTCGCGCGGTCGCGGGCCGGTTGCACCGGATACCGACCTAGGACCGAGCGACCGGGAGCCACCGTCTACCGGCTTGCCGTGCGCGCCGGCATGTGGGCTTAATCCGCCTCTACACTGCATCGAGAGGCCTCCATGAATGAGCATGTTCAGGCTGCGACGACCGCGCCGCTTTTCAATCCGCTGTCGCCGGAGTTCATTCGCGATCCCTATCCGCATTACGCGCGATTGCGCAGCACCGATCCCGTGCATCTCGCGCCCCATGGCCTGTATGTCGCGAGCCGGCATGCCGAGGCCAGTCTGGTGCTGCGTGACAAGCGGTTCGGCAAGGATTTTGTCGAACGCTCGACGCGGCGCTACGGACCGAAAATCATGGAGGAGCCGGTTTTTCGCAGCATGAGCCGCTGGATGCTGCAGCAGGACCCGCCCGACCACGCCCGCTTGCGCGGCCTGGTGGTGAAGGCGTTCACGGCGCGCCGGGTCGAGGATATGCGGCCGCGCATCCAGCAGGTCGTCGACGAAACGCTCGATCGCATGGCTGAGCGCGGGCATATGGACCTGATCGAGGATTTTGCCTTCCGCCTGCCGGTGACGATCATCTGCGACATGCTCGGAATCCCCGAGGAGCATCGCGGAGCCTTTTATACCAGCTCGCGCAACGGCGGGCGGCTGCTCGATCCGGTGCCGCTGTCGCCGGCGGAAATCGCCGAAGCCAATGCGGGCCACGCGATGGCCCAGATGTATTTCCAGCAACTGTTCGAGCTGCGGCGGAAGAACCCCGGCGATGACCTGACAACGCAATTGGTGCAGGCCGAGGAGGACGGCAGCAAGCTCTCCAACGAGGAACTGACCGCCAACATCATTCTGTTGTTCGGCGCCGGGCACGAGACCACCGTCAATCTGATCGGAAACGGGCTATTGGCGCTGCACCGCAACCCCGAGCAGCTCGCGCTGCTCAAGGCGAATCCCGCCCTCATCGCCAATGCGATCGAGGAATTCCTGCGTTACGACTCCTCGGTGCAGATGGGCGCCCGGGTGACGCTGGAGGACATCGACGATCTCGGCGGCAGGAAAATACCGAAGGGCGAAACCGTGCTCTGCCTCTTGGGCTCGGCCAATCGGGATCCTGCGGTCTATCCCGAGGGGCCGGATCGTCTCGATATTACCCGTCCCAATGTGCGCCCACTGTCGTTCGGCGGGGGCATTCACCATTGCCTCGGCGCCCAGCTGGCGCGGATCGAGGCCGAGGTCGCGATCGCGACGCTGTTGCGCCGCCTGCCGGACCTGCGGCTCGACGATGCCGGGAATCCGGAATGGCGGCCGACCTTTGTCCTGCGCGGCCTCAAAAGCCTGCCTGCAAGCTGGTGAGGGCGGCGGCGTGACGCAGTCACGCGACATTGCTGTGACTTCGCCACAGTTGTCTCTATATATGGCGTTGCTCCGGCATTGATTTCAGCGCGGCGGCGGGGCTCGCTTTCCGGATCGTCATCGCAATGGCGTGCAAGGCCAAAAGCGCAAGCGACGCGACATGCCGCGCAAGCCGAGTGAGCCGGAGCATGCTCAAGGGGAGACACCGTGCAGACGACGCTGCTCGGATTGGCGATTGCCTTCATCATTGCGTTGATCGCCGCGCTGATCGGACCGTACTTCATCGACTGGAATCGGTTCCGGCCGCAATTCGAAGCCGAAGCCGCGCAGGTGATCGGGGCCCCCGTGCGCGTCGCGGGCGCGCTGGAAGCGCGGCTGTTGCCGTCGCCGTCGCTGCGGCTGCGCTCGGTAGTGGTCGGCGGCGCCAACGATCTCGGCAAGGTTCGCGCCGACAAGCTCGACGTCGAGTTCAGCCTGGGTTCGCTGATGCGGGGCGAATGGCGCGCCACCGAACTCACCATCAATGGCGTGGCGCTCGATCTCGGGCTCGATCCGCAGGGGCGGATCGATTGGCCGGCGTCGACCGGCAAGTTCAGTCTGGGGACGCTTTCGATCGACCGGCTGAACCTGACCGGCCGCGTCACGCTGCATGATGCGTTGAGCCGCGGAACGCTCGAACTGACGGATATTGCCTTCAGCGGCGACGTGCGCTCGCTGGCGGGCGCGGTGCGGGGCGATGGCAATTTCCTGCTGTCGGGCGCCCGCTACCCGTTTCGCGTCTCGTCCGGGCAGAGCGCCGACGGCAGCGGCACCCGCGTTCATCTCAACATCGATCCCGGCACACGCGCCTTGTCTGCCGATCTCGACGGCGTGCTGAGCTTCGAGAACCGCGCTCCGCGCTTCGAAGGCGCGGTCATGCTGGCCGTCTCCGCCGGGCCCAAGGCGAAGGGCGGCGGCGAGCCGTCGCCAACGCCGTGGCGGGTTTCGGCCAAGGTCAAGGCCGATCATGCCGCAGCAAAGCTCGACCAGATCGAAGCGAGCTATGGCGCCGAGGATACGGCGCTGAAGTTTGCAGGCCTTGGAGACGTTCGCTTCGGCGCCTCACCGCTCGTGCATGCCGTGCTGTCCGCGCGCCAGCTGGACGCCGACAGGTTTGCCGCCGGGGACAATGGCGGTTCCGAGCCGGTACGGGTGTTGCCAGGCTTCCGCGCGCTGATCGCGGCGGCGCCGGAGCCGTCGATCCCGGCGCAGATCGAGCTCAGCGCCGAGCAGATCATGCTGGGTGGGCGTCCGCTGCAGAGTTTCGCCGCCGATCTGCGTACCGATGCCAAATCCTGGAGCATCGAGAGGCTGGATTTTCGTGCGCCGGGCGCAACCCGCGTATCCCTGAGCGGCACCAACGCGCAACCCGGACCATCCGGCGGTTTCAAAGGCGCGCTCAGCATCGATTCATCCGATCCCGATGCGCTGGTGATGTGGTTGCAGGGCCGCAGCGAGCTGACCTATCGAAGTCAGAAGCCGATGCGCCTGCGCGGCGACGTCGATGTCGCCCCGCATCGCATTGCGATCGAAGCCATCAAGGCCGAGATCGACGGCGGTGCCCTCGAAGGCCGGATCGCGATTTCGCATGATCCGGCAGGCGGCGGCGCCTCGCTCGATGCGGAGTTGAAGGCCGAACGGCTCGATCTCGATGCCGCGACGGCGTTCGCGCGCTCGCTTGCGGGCCCGCAGGCCGACTGGCCGGAGCAAGCGCGGATATCGCTGGATATCGGCCACGCCATTTCGTCCGGCCAGGAACTGCATCCGTTCATGGCGAAGTTCGGCTACGGTCCGAACACGATCGCGCTCGAGCAATTGAAGGTCGGCGAGGCCAGCGGCGTCATGGTGGAGGGCGCGGGCGCGTTCGACCGGATCAACGCGACCGGAAAACTGGCGCTCAATTCGAGCGCCGCGTCGCTGGGGCAGATCACGGGACTTATCGCCCCGTTGGCGCCATCGGTTGCCTCGCGGCTGAATTCGATGGCGCTGGGTCCGGGCCCGGCACACCTCAAACTGACGCTCGCCGTCGACAAGGACGCCGACCACGCCGATCGCGCCAGCGCCCACGCCACCCTCGACCTCGACGCGCCGCAATTCAGGGGTTCCGCCACGGTCACGGCGAAGCCCGAGACCGCGGCGTTGCGCGGGCTCGATCTCGACAAGCTCCGGCGCAGCGAAATCAGCTTCGAATCGAAACTGTCGTCGGAGCAGGGCGGTTCCCTGCTCGCGCTGCTGGGTCTCGACGGCACGATCGCGGCGGGCGACGGCCCGGGGCAATTCCAGGGATCGGTCAACGGCGTCTGGGGCGCGCCGTTGCGGTTGAAGATCAGCCTGTCGGGAGCCGGCCTCGACGCCGAAGCGCAGGGCACGGCCGAACCCTGGGCGCCGCAGCCCAAGGGCACGGTCGCCCTGAAGGCGCGCAGGGTCAATCTCGCGCCGCTGTTCGATCTCAAACCATCCGACAGGCTGGCGCAAAACATCAGCCTGTCGTCGCGCGTGTCGCTGCAGGGCGGCAAGCTGACCTTCGAGGATATGGACGGCGCGATGGCGGGTTCGCGGCTGCGCGGGCGCGTGGCGTTGACGCTTGACGGCGAGCGGAAGGTCGACGGCGAGGTCGGCCTCGACGCGCTTGACCTCGCGCCGGCCTTCGCGTTGGTCATCGGCGCCGCGGGACGCGACGCGACTGAGCCGCTCGGTTCCGGGCTGTTGAAGGGCTGGCGCGGCCAAATCGCGTTTCAGGCGCTGCGCGGTCAGCTTCCGGGCGGCACCGAGTTGCGCCCCGTCAGCGGTACGCTCAAGAGTGACGGTCAATCGCTGACGTTCGACGCCCTCAAGGGCGGCATCGGCGGCGGCGAGGCGAACGCCAACATCGACGCCCGGCCGACCGCGAGCGGCCTTGCGCTGAATGCGCGCCTGCAGTTCAACGCCGT
This sequence comes from Bradyrhizobium sp., assembly GCA_049587575.1. GTDB lineage: Bacteria > Pseudomonadota > Alphaproteobacteria > Rhizobiales > Xanthobacteraceae > Bradyrhizobium. Next base: position 670 of record JBAVEE010000432.1, on the reverse strand, counting down.
CGATAGCGGCGCCCTGCATTATCGCGCGCTGGCGATGCCCGAGGGTCGCGCGTCGATGCAGATGACGCTGGCAAGCCAAGGCCGCAGCGCCTCGGCGCTGACGGGCGCGCTTTCGGGCAGCGGAACCGTGACGCTGGAATCGGCGCGCGTTGCCGGCCTCGATCCGCGCGCCTTCGATGTCGCGATCCGCGCCAGCGACGCTGGCCACGCGACCGACGACAGCCGGCTGCGCAAGATCGTCGAACCGGTGTTGGCGAGCGGCGCGTTGCTGGTGGCGTCGGCGCAAATTCCGTTCACCATCAGGGACGGCCGGCTTCGCGTCGGCGCCACCACGCTCGATGGCGAAGTTGCGAACGCCATCGTTTCCGGCGGATACGATATCCCGGCGGATCAGGTCGATATTCGCGTGACCGTTGCTTTGGCGGCGCTCGAACAGGCGACCAGCCGCCCGGAAATCCAGGTGTTCGTCGCGGGTTCGCCCGACGCGCTCGACCGCACGGTCGATGTCGCGGCGCTGTCGTCATGGCTGGCGGTGAGGGCGATCGACCGCGAGACCCGCAGGCTGGATTCGATCGAGCGCGGAGAACCACCGCAACCGGCGACGCCGGCGTCGATTCCGCCGGCGATCGCGCAGCCCCCGGATGTCGCGCCGGACGCGACTCCGCCGGGC
>JBAVEE010000431.1:0-4197 GCA_049587575.1 Bradyrhizobium sp. | reverse complement strand
CCTCTGCGGTCAGCATGCTCGCTCTCCTCTCAGGCGACAGGGTGATATCGCCTGCGCGCACGGGTTACGCAAAACCCTTAGTCTCCTAAGCTTCCATATATTCCAAGGAGAACCACCCGTCCAGAGGACGGCGCGTCGAGCGGTTAGCGTGCGACGCCAGGGAGAAATGCATGCCAAACACCGCCAAAATATCGGCCCTTGGGGCAGCAGGCGCGACTCGCGGCCCCCCTTATGCCAATTACCCCCCGCGCTTTTGCGCCGATTGCGCCTTCCACAAATCCCATGGCCGACGCACCTGCCCCTCGACATTGGTGACGCAGGCCAGGCCTTCGGACTCGGTCAGATAGATGACTTCACCAAGCTGGCTCGCCGCAAGCTGATACCGTGCATTCAATTCGGCGTAGACGGCGCGATAGACCGCCTGCGGGATCGAGCCGCCGACCACCGTGGAGCCGTGGCCGCGCATCAGGGCGATGTCCGCATGATCGAATTTCTCGGCCAGCGCGCGACCGAGCGCGTTGTTGCTGATCAGCAGGTCGGTCGCGTCGCCGCCGGCGTCGCGGATTTCAAACACCGGCGCGTTCTGGCCGATGAAGCCGGCCATGTGGAACAGCGCGCGCAGCTTCGCACCCTTGACCACACTCAGCGGCACGATGGAATGAGAATGGCTGTGCACGACCGACATCACGTCGGGGCGGCGGCGATAGATTTCGCCGTGGATAAAGCGCTCCAGATAGACGCGGCGTCCCGCGGCGTTGACCGGATCGCCGTCGAGATTGAATTCGACGATATCCTCTGCCGTCACCGCGCCGGGCGCCATATTTCGTGCAAGCAGAAAGCGGTCGGCACGCGCGTCGTGGCGGGCGCTCACATGGCCGAACGCATCGACCACGCCCTGATCGAAAAGGATGTGGTTTGCCGCCACCAGATCGGCAACGAGGTCCGCCGAAGCCACCGGGCCGGGCTGAACGCCATCATCGACGGCAACGGAACTCGAATGGCCGTGCGTATGAGGTTGTGAAGCGGACATCAGATCAGTTCCTTTTTTGAAATTTTGGCAGGCTGGCTGCCGGTAAGGAGGCCTTCCAGCAAACCATATTCGCCACCTTTTCGGCAATCATCATCGTGGCCGAGTGCGCGAAGCACGAAGCGCAAACTCACAAGCGCGAATATTCGGCGTCACGCACGGCCACTACCGCTGCTTGATGCTGTTGCCTTTGCACGCAACCCGCTAGTGTCTGCTGTGGATCAACCCCGAAGAGTTCAATTTGAGCACACAGCCTTTGCAGGCCTTTCAGTGAACGGCTGCGTACATGATTTTCTCTTCTGTCGCCTCCAATGCGGAGAATTCCTCGACTACCTTGCCCTGCCGGGAAACGAGGACGCGATCGGATAACGCCATGATCTCGGGCAAATATGATGAGATGACCACGACAGCCTTGCCTTCGTCGGCCAGCCGCTGGATCAGTTCATGGATCTCGACGATCGCGCCTACGTCGACGCCCCGCGTCGGCTCATCGAAAATAATCAGATCCGGATCCTGCACCAGCGATTTGGCGATCACGACCTTCTGCTGATTGCCGCCCGAGAGTTCGACGACCTTGATGTCGGTGCCGGTCGCGCGAATCTTGAGCCTTTCGACCCAGCTCGTGCCGACCTTGTCGGCTTCCCGGCTGGACAGGAAGAAGCGCCCGCCCGGCAACTTGGCGACCAGCCCGAGATAGATGTTGCGGACCACCGACATGGTTTCGAAGAAGCCCTCGACCTTGCGGTCTTCCGTGACATAGGCGATGCCGGCGCGCACCGCCGGCGCGGGAACGCGGTAGCGCACCGGCTTGCCGTGCAGAAGCACTTCGCCGCCATGGAAGAAATCCCGCTTGAGAACGCCGGCGACGATCTTGAACGTCTCGGTGCGGCCGGCACCGACCAGGCCGAACACCCCGGTGATCTGCCCGGCGAACACCGAAAGCGAGTTGTTCTTGACCATCGGCGCCATCTTGAGGTTCTGCACGGTCAGCACCCGCGCGCCGGCGGGTCGCACGCTGTTCTTGCGCGAACCATAGAGCGTATTCGACAGATCGCGCCCGACCATCGCCTGCACGATCCGCGCGCGGTCGAATTTGGCGGCGTCGTCGGTCACCACATGCTTGCCGTCGCGCAGGATGGTGATGCGGTCGGCCAGTATCAGCGCTTCCTCGAGCGCGTGCGAGATGAACACGATCGAGACGCCGCGTCGCTTGAGGTCGCGCACGAGGTCGAAGAAATACTTCTTCTCCTCCGGCGTCAGCGTCGCCGTCGGCTCGTCGAAGATGATGACCTTGGCCTCGTGCAGCACGGCGCGCGCGATTTCGACCATCTGCTTCTTGGCGGCGCCGAGCAGGCCGACGGTGGCGGTCGGCGTGACGTCGAAATTGAGCGATTGCAGGAATTGCTGGGCGGCGATGTAGATGCCGCGCAGACGGTTGTAGAAACGCTCCTGGCCCAGGAACAGGTTCTGCGCGACCGTCATGGTCGGCACCAGGCTGTTTTCCTGGAACACCATGGCGATGCCGAGATGGCGGGCCTCCAGCGGCGTGCGGGGCGCCGCTTCGATGCCGTCGACCTCCATCGTCCCGGAGGTGAGGGTGACGACGCCGGCCATCACTTTGGTCAATGTCGATTTGCCGGCACCGTTTTCGCCAACGAGGGCATGAATCTCGCCACGCCGCAGCTCGAAATCGACGTTCTCGATCGCCGGAACGCCGGCATAGAGTTTTGTCGCCTTGCGCAGCGCCAGGATAATGTCGCTCATGCGCGCAACCCCTGCTCGATTCCGGCAAGCCGCACGCGCAGCAGACGGCCCGGCCCCTTGGCGATGGCGAACAGCGAGCCGTCCATCTCAACCGCCGCCACGACGCCATGGTTGACGCCATCGACCCTGGAATGCAGCCCGTAAAGCGGTACGCCGTCCGCGTCGAGCCGGATGACGAGACCGTAGGAGCGCGGCGGCGCCCACGGCTTGACGACGCCCATCGTCTTGATGTGCGCGCCCTGCATCGGCTCCAGGAAGGACTGGCCGGATTTCAGTTTCGGCGCAATCCAGTATTCCGGTTCAATTTCCAGCATCATTCGGCGCCGGTAGGCATTCTCGCGCAGCACGAACTCGACAAGCTGGGTGCGCGCACAGAACGCGGTCAGCCAGAAGCCGCCGGAAGCGGCCGGCGACAGCCGTGACGGATAGACCGGCAGATGTTCCAGCACAGTGCGCGTGGCGCCGTCCGCGCTCAGCGCAATCACACGGTGCTTCCAGCTCTCGCTGACGAACAGATCGTCGCCGGCGGCGCAGACGCCGAAGGCATAGCGCAGTCCGGAAGCCAGCGTGCGGACGCTGCGGCTTTCGAGGTCGAGCACAAGGACGCGCCCGCTGCGGCCGCGCTCCATCAGGTCGTGCGCCCACTGGCTGTAAGGGCGCGCAGTCGAGCCGTCGGTCGCGACCAGCGTCTTGCCCGGTCCCGGCGCAAGCGCGTTGATCGCATTCATCGGCGGACCGGAAAACGCGACGCTAGCCGATGACGCCGAGGGCTCCGCGAAGACCTGCACCTCGCGCCCATCGAGCGCGACCGCAATGCCGCCGTCCGAAAGACAACACAGCGCGGTGATGGGGCGGTCGAAACGCCGGACCTCGGTGGTGGCGGCGCCATCGAGCCGCCGTAGCGCGGTGCCATCGGCGATATAGAGCGCCCTGCCGTCGGTGGCGAGGTCCTCGGGCGCGTCGAACTGCCCAACAAGCTCGGCCTTTTCCAGGATCTGATTCGGCTTCAAGGCGCCGTCGAACGACGGCACCGTGATGGTCGCATCGCCCCGCCCGAGCAGACGGTCGGTGAAAGTTTTCAATGCCGCGATCACTTGCTCTTCCCCCAGCGCCGGTCGTACTGGACGAAATCGGGGTCGGCACCTTCAAGCCTGTAGCGGCCGATCCGGTTGTTGGCGATGCCGCCGAGATAGAGATAGCCGCGGTGCTCGCGCATCGAGGTGATCATCGGATGGTTGACGCCGCGCAGGTCCCACAGCGAGTCCAGCACTTCGCCGCACTCGTTGAACTTGATCACGCAGCCGGTGTTGATGTTCGGGAACAGCCATTCGTCGATCGGCACCCGCTTGCCCATCCGCTGGCGGAAGCCCGGCATCTTCCAGGCGAGATCGAGCGCGGGGCTGCGC
>JBAVEE010000430.1:0-2638 GCA_049587575.1 Bradyrhizobium sp. | reverse complement strand
TCATAACGGGCCTTGTTCCTCATCCTGAGGAGCTTGCGGAGCAAGCGTCTCGAAGGATTGAGGCCGAAAAATCGTAAGCGCTGTTCTGGGATCACCTTCCGGCTGATGTCCTGATCTGCGAGTCTGCGGCTTGTGCTTTGACCGTTAGGCTTAGAATGGACACAGTGGATAATGCTATCACTAAGCCGGCTCGCCGGCTGGAGGTTTTCACCGGTGCGGGACGCCGGCGGACTTGGAGCGACGAGGACAAGGCGCGTTTGGTCGCCGAGATCGAGAGCAGCGGCGACTCGGTTTCCGGCGTGGCGCGGCGACACGGATTGTCGCCGCAGCAATTGTTTGGCTGGCGGCGGCAAGTCAGGGAAGCTCGGGCGGTCATTTCCAAAGACAACGAAGTGCGGTTCGTGCCGGCGGTCGTAGATGCGGCACCGCTCGGTGGCTCGGGACATCTTCAGCGCAAGGCGCGGCGACAGCATCGGGACGAACCAGTCGTCGGAACGATCGAAGTTGCGATCGGCGGTGCGACGGTGCGCATCGGCGCTGGCGCCCCGGCTGACACAATCGCGGCGGTGTTGCGGGCGTTGAAAGCCGGCGCATGATAGGCCCGACCGGCGCGGTGCGGGTGATGGTGGCGACCAAGCCTGTCGACTTCCGCAAGGGCGCCGATGGACTGGCGGCACTGGTGCGCGAGAGCCTGGCGGCGGATCCGTTCTCGGGTGCGGTCTATGTGTTCCGCGCGAAACGGGCGGACCGGATCAAGCTGGTGTTCTGGGACGGCACGGGTCTGTGCCTGTTCGCCAAGCGACTGGAGGATGGCATCTTCCGCTGGCCGAGGGTCGAAGACGGCGTGATCCATTTGTCGGCCGCGCAATTGTCGGCGCTGCTTGAAGGGCTGGATTGGCGGCGTGTTCATGCAGCGCGTGAGACGGTGACGCCGGCGCAACCGGGCTGAACTTGTTGCTGCGGCGAAGTGAATCAGCCGCGTTGGGATTGTCGCAAAATGCCGGAAAATATGATCTGGTTTGATCATGCCGAGCGACGCATTGCCCGACGATCCCATGATGCTGAAAGCGATGCTGCTCGCCGAGCGGGTGCAGAACGAGCGGTTGCGCCAGATCATCAGGGACCTGCAGCGCCACCAGTTTGGGCGCCGGGCGGAGACGTTGCCCGAAGATCAGATGCTGCTGGGTCTGGAAGACGTCGAGCAGACAGCTGCGAGTGATGCGGCTGGTGCGGAGCAGGCGACGCCGGCCGCGCGACAGGCCGGAGCTGCAAAGCGGCGTGCCAACCGCGGCGCGCTGCCGGCGCATCTGCCGCGGATTGAGACCACCATCGACCTCGACGATAAGACCTGCCTCTGCTGCCAGGGTGCGTTGCACCGGATCGGCGAAGACAGGAGCGAACGGCTGGATATCGTGCCGGCGCAGTTCCGGGTGCTGGTCACGATCCGGCCGAAATACGCTTGCCGCACATGTGAGGATGGCGTCGTGCAGGCCTTGGCGCCAGCGCGGCTGATCGAGGGCGGGCTACCGACCGAAGCCACCATCGCGCAGGTGCTGGTCTCCAAATATGCTGACCATCTGCCTCTGTACCGCCAGGCGCAAATCTACGCCCGGCAGAGCGTCAATCTCGACCGCTCCACGCTGGCGGACTGGGTGGGACATGCCGCCTGGCATCTGCGTCCGCTGCACCAACGCCTGCTGGACAAGCTCAAGCAGCGGCCGAAACTGTTTGCCGACGAGACGACGTTGCCGGTGCTGGATCCCGGCCGCGGTCGCACCAAGACCGGGCAGTTGTGGGCCTATGCCGCCGACGACCGACCATGGGGCGGATCCGATCCGCCGGGCGTGGCCTATGTCTACGCCTCAGACCGCAAAGCCGAGCGGCCGATCACCCATCTCAACGGCTTCAAGGGCGTCTTGCAGGTGGATGGCTATGCCGGCTACCGCAGACTGGCCGAGCGCGGCGACGTGCAGCTCGCGTTCTGCTGGGTCCATGTACGGCGTAACTTCTACAAGCTCGCGACTCCCGGTCCTGCGCCGATTGCCAGCGAAGCGCTTCAGCGCATTGCTGCACTGTATGCGATCGAGAAGGACATCCGTGGCCTCAGCGCCGAGGAACGTTGCCTGGCGAGGCAGCACAAAAGCCGACCGCTGATCGACGCATTGGAGCCGTGGCTGCGCACAAAACTTGGTCTGATCAGCCAAAAGGGCAAACTCGCCGAGGCGATCAACTACGCCCTGTCGCGCTGGGAGGGTTTAACCCGCTTCCTCAACGATGGTCGCATTGAGCTCGACAACAACACCGTCGAACGTTCCATCCGCCCGATCACGCTGAACCGGAAAAATGCTTTGTTCGCTGGCTCTGACGGCGGCGCCGACCACTGGGCCACCATCGCAACGCTGATCGAGACCTGTAAGCTCAACGACATCGATCCGCTCAGCTATCTCACGGATGTTCTCGCCAGGATCGTCAACGGTCATCCCAATCGCGATATCGACGCGCTATTGCCGTGGGCCTACCGAAAGCAAGACCTCAGAGCCGTGGCCTGAGAACATCGCTTACCCTCCTGCTCTATGGTCCAGCCAACAACGACCGGACCTCTGGCACACGATGCCGCGGGAGCGGGGTCGTTCCACCC
>JBAVEE010000429.1:0-3875 GCA_049587575.1 Bradyrhizobium sp. | reverse complement strand
GCGGTTCTGGACGAGGTCGCGATCATGCGGTCGCTTTGCGCGGTCCCCGCATCGGAGTCAAGACGCGAGGCGGGCTCCGGGCGGGCCGGTCGAACTGACTTTGTCAGGCCTTGAGAGCTGACCCTGGTCAGTAAGTAATTTTTGGCTGAAGCCGGCGCGCCTTCGCGATCAACTGCTCGACCGACTTTTCCGAAGGCAGGACGCGGACGAGTTTGCGCCTGGTGTTCACTTCCTTCATGTTCTGCGCCAGGCGCGCCGGGTTGCGAAGGGCGAGTTCGCGAACCGTGGTGACGCCGGCGGCGCGGACCAGGCCGACCTTTGCCTTGCCCATGCCGGGAATCCGCATGTAGTCCGAGACGTTGGCCCATTCGAGCAGTTGCTGCTCGCTGATGCCGGTCTTGGCCGCAAGCGCTTTACGGCCCTTTACGGTCCGGGCCGCCTCAAGCAGCCCGTCCGTCGTGCGAATGCCCAGCGATTTCAGTTTGTCAGCGGCGAAGGATGGCAAGCCATCAATCTCGGAGATTGGATATGTCATGATACTCGATATGAAAGGTGCTTTTAAGCGAACTGGCTGAGGCCCGGGGTCCCTGCGATGATCTCGCCCATCTGATCCGCTCCGATTTTGTCTCGGCCGAACCGGAAAAGTTCACGCGCAATGTTCTGAATCTCGCTCATTCCCAAACCAAGTCCCATGAGCTTGGTACCGAGCGCCATCAGGCCGCCGCCCATCAACCTGCCCAGGACCCCGCCGTTGCCGGAGGCGGAGATCGCAGCTTCGGCGCCCGGAATCTTGTCGATCAAGGCCTGAACCTTGTCGGATGGCCCCTCGTTGCGAAGGAAACCCAGAATGATGCCGATGGTTTTTTCGGCCACAGCATTATCAATACCGGCCTTGGTGGCCAGCCGCCCTATCAGTTCGTCCATAGTGCCCCGCCTCAGCCGGTTACGCGCCGGATCCTTGCTTGTGAATTTATCTTGATCGTCTGCGATACGAATTACAAGCGATGACCGCATTCGAACTACGATTCATCTTCGATCGCCGGACGAGTGTTGCAGCAATGCAAGAGTGGGCGCACAATTCCCGTAATTTGCCGGGAAGGGACGAGTTCGTTCCAGCTGCCGGCGGCAGGCTCGACGAAACGCCTTCACTCCGCCGGAGGGCGTTGACCGATTTCAATCGGCTTGCAAGATGCGGTATAATCGCTCGGCGTGGCGAGGGCGACCCTGATGCGCGCGACGAGGCGATGCTAATGGCGACATCCAATACCCAGACGGCGGATACCGGCGAGCGGATCTTCATCGGCAAGGGCGCGCAGCCGGCCTGGCTGACGCTCGGGCTTGCCAATCGCCATGGCCTCGTCACCGGGGCTACCGGAACTGGAAAAACCGTCTCGCTGCAGGTGATGGCCGAGGGATTTGCGCGTGCGGGCGTTCCGGTATTCGCGGCCGATATCAAGGGAGACCTTTCGGGCATCTGCGAAATGGGTGAGCCCAAGGATTTTATCCTCAAGCGCGCTGGCGCGATGGGCCTCGACTTTCAGCCCGACCGGTTTTCGACAATCTTTTGGGACGTTTTCGGCGAGCAGGGCCATCCAGTGCGCGCGACGGTTACCGAGATGGGGCCGCTGCTGCTCTCGCGCATGATGGATTTGAACGACGTCCAGGAAGGCGTGCTGAACATCGCGTTCAAGGTCGCGGACGAGCAGGGATTGCTGCTGCTGGATATGAAGGATTTGCGGGAGATCCTGTCTTTCATCGCAGAACACGCCGCCGAACTCACCACGCAATATGGAAATGTCTCGAAACAGACGGTGGGGACCATCCAGCGTCAGCTTCTCGTGCTGGAAAATCAGGGCGGCGCCAGTTTTTTCGGGGAGCCGGCGCTGTCATTGAAGGATTTCATGCGCACCGACCGCGATGGGCGCGGCATGGTTAATATCCTGGTCGCCGACAAACTGATGCAGAGCCCGCGCCTGTATGCGACCTTCCTGCTGTGGATGCTGTCGGAGCTGTTCGAGGAACTGCCGGAGGTCGGCGATCCTCCGAAACCCAAGCTGGTATTCTTCTTCGACGAGGCGCACCTGCTGTTCAACGACGCGCCCAAGGCGCTGATGGACAAGATCGAGCAGGTGGTGCGGTTGATCCGTTCGAAGGGGGTGGGTGTCTATTTCGTGACGCAAAATCCGATCGACGTGCCGGACAAGGTGCTGGGCCAACTGGGCAACCGCGTCCAGCACGCGCTCCGCGCGTTCACCCCGCGCGACCAGAAGGCGGTCGCGGCGGCCGCGCAGACGTTCCGGCCCAATCCGAAGCTCGACACCGCCCAGGTCATCATGGAGCTGGGCACGGGCGAGGCACTGGTGTCGTTTCTGGAAGGGAATGGCACACCGGCCATGGTCGAGCGCGTCATGATCCGGCCGCCCTCGGCGCGGATCGGGCCGATCACCGCAGAGGAACGCAAGGCGATCATCGACAACAGCCCCGTCAAAGGCAAATACGATACTGCGATCGATTCCGAATCCGCCTATGAGATCCTGCAGAAGCGCGTGGCCGGAGCCGCGGCAACGACTGACGCCGCAGGCGGGGGAGTTCTTGGGCAAATCGGCGCTATCGTAGGGACGATTTTCGGAACCAATGTTCCTCGCGGGAGGATGTCGACCGGCCAGGTCATTGCGCGAAGCGTGACGCGTTCGGTCACCAACAAGGTGGTCGGCGGAGTGGCTGCCGATCTCGGTAAATCGGTCGGCGGTTCGATTGGCGGTTCGGTCGGTCGCGCCATCGTGCGCGGCGCGCTCGGCGGACTGTTGCGACGATAGAAGTTTTCACTCATTGCTGCGGCGTGATCTTCCTGTGATTTTTAGAAAGTGACGTGTGCCGAGATATCCGTCGTTGCGAGCGCCGCTCGATATCCTTTTCCTGGTCTGCTGCATTGTGCTGACCGCCGACGTTCTCGCTCCGGAAATCTTCGGGAGCGGAAAGACGAAGGACTATCCGCTCTGGTTCTGGGCCGGGCAGCAGGTCCTGCAGGGAAGGGACCTCTATCCCAGCGATCCCCACGCCTATTTCGATTTTATCTATCCACCGCTTTCGGCGATTTTGCTGGCGATTCCCAGCTATTTCGGCAAAATTCCGCTCTATATATGTTTGTCCGTCGTCAACGCGGTCGCGTGGTGGACGACAGCGCAGCTTTCGAACGCGATGACGGGATCCGGCCGGGTTCCTGGTCCGTGGCTGGCGGCACTACCGGCCATTGTCACGATATCCTTCGTCTTTGACATGTTCGATCTCGGTCAGCCGAACCTCATTCTGCTCGCGATGATGCTGTTCGGGTTCTGGTTGCTGCAGCACGGCCGCCCATGGGCCTCGGGAAGCATGTTTGCGCTGGCGACCGCGATCAAGGTCTTTCCGGTAGCTGTATTTCCCTATCTGCTTTGGCGAAGGCAGTGGGCGTCGGCGGCGAGCATGGTCGTGTTCCTCGGAATTCTCTTGTTCGTCGTTCCAGCTCCGGTACGCGGCTTTCAGCACAATGTTTCCGAGCTGAAGACCTGGTATCAGGGAATGGTTGGGTCGAGTTCCGAGCAGGGTTTCGGACAGCGCGGCGAGCAGAACTGGTCGTGGGTCAATCAATCGATCATCGCCGTGACGCACCGGCTGACGCGGCCGGTCAACTACAACCAGGATAATCCGGCCAAGCCGCCCGCGTACATGAACCTGGCCGATTTCGATTTCAAGACAGCCAACTTGCTCGTGATTGCAATTTCGCTGGCGATCGGACTTGGATTCATCGCCGTGATGCCGGCGCGCTCGCGCAGGACCCCACTGTCCGACGCCGAGGAACTCGGTATCCTGTTCTGCCTGATGACGGTGGCGTCGCC
>JBAVEE010000428.1:0-3515 GCA_049587575.1 Bradyrhizobium sp. | reverse complement strand
TGCGCGTGATGCATAGCCTAGCCCGTTTTCGAGCTAATGCCATGCAAAAAATGCATGGACCGCTAAATTGTAACCTGAGTTCCGACTTCGACCACCCGCCCGGTGGGAATCTGGAAATAGTCGGTGGCATCGTTCGCCGACCGGCTTAGCGCGATAAACAGGTGATTTTGCCACCGCGGCATCCCGGACTGGGCAGATGGCTTCAGCGCGCGCCGCGAGACGAAGAACGACGTCGACATGATATCGAACTGCCAGCCCAGCTTCCGTGCGATCACCAGCGCCTTGGGGACATTCGGAGATTCCATGAAGCCGAAGCGCAGCCGGACGGCCGCAAACCTTTCGCTAATGGCTTCCATCCGGACCCGCTCGGCGGGGTCGACCCGGGGCGTCTGCGCGGTTTCGATGGTCAGGATGACATTGTGCTCGTGAAGCACCTTGTTGTGCTTGAGATTGTGCAGGAGCGCCGTCGGCACGAAACTCGGGTCGCTGGTCAGAAAAACCGCGGTGCCTTTGACGATGTGAGGTGGACGCTTTTCGAGGCTCTTGATCAAATCCTTCAGCGGCACCTCGATGCGCCGGGTCTTTTGGATCAGGATCGCCGACCCCCGGCGCCAGGTCCAGATCATGATCGCCATGGCCAGACCGAACAGCAGCGGCACCCATGCGCCTTCGAGCAGTTTCAGGAGATTGGCGCTGAAAAACGTCATGTCGACGACGATGAACGGCACGATCACTGCCGCCGCGGTAGCCGCGCGCCAATTCCATAATTTCCAGATCACCACGAAACCCATGATGCCGTCGGCGACCATGGTCGTGGAGACCGCGATGCCGTAGGCGGAGGCCAGGTTGCTCGAGGTACGGAACAGCAGCACCAGCAGCAACACGCCGATCAGCAAAAGCCGGTTCACGCGCGGCAGATAGATCTGCCCTGCATGCGTCTCCGAGGTGTAGCGGACCTCGAAACGCGGCAACAGGCCGAGCTGCACCGCCTGCCGCGTCAGCGAATAGGCTCCCGTGATCACCGCCTGGCTGGCGATCACGGTCGCCGCGGTCGCCAGAACAACCAGCGGCAGCAGCAGGACTTCCGGAACCATCCGATAGAAGGAGTTTTCAATCGCGGCCGGATTGGAAAGCACCAGCGCGCCCTGACCGAAATAGTTGATCAGAAGCGAAGGCAGCACGAAATAAAGCCATCCGGCCTGGATCGGCTTGCGTCCGAAGTGACCCAAATCGGCATAGAGCGCCTCGCCGCCGGTCACGGCGAGAAATACCGCGCCCAGCGTCACCATGCCGATCGTCCCGTGCGACAGCAGGAATTGAAGGGCGTACCAGGGATTGATCGCGGCGAGCACCGATGGATCGTCGCGGATATGAATGAGTCCCATCACCGCCAAGGTAGCAAACCAGACGACCATGACCGGCCCGAAGGCCGAGGCGACGCGGGCCGTGCCGCTGCTCTGGACCGAGAAGAGCACGACCAGGATGAAAACCGTCAGCGGAACCACGAAGTGTTCGAGCGCCGGCGTTGCGAGTTTGAGGCCCTCCACCGCCGACAACACCGAAATCGCCGGCGTGATCATGGAATCGCCGATGAACATCGAAGCGCCGATCACCCCCAGCGCCAGCAGGGGCCAGCTTCTGCGGCCCAGCGCACGTTGACACAGCGCCATCAGCGACAGCGTGCCGCCCTCGCCGTTGTTGTCGGCGCGCAGCAGCAGCAGGACGTATTTTGCGGTGACAACGATCAGGAGGGCCCACAGGATCAGCGACAGAACGCCGAGCACGATGATCCGGGTGATCGGCTGGCCCTGCGCAGCATCGGCGACCGCCTCGCGAAATGCATACAGCGGTGAGGTTCCAATATCGCCGAAGACAACGCCGACACTTCCCAGCGTCAGGGCCCAAAAGCCAGCCGTGACCGGCCCGTCATGGGCCTCGGTTGATGTAACGCTGGCGGCCATGGTGATCGAAAAAACTCTTTCGGTGATTTGATCCGGACGGCTATCGACGCTTTCCTGCAAAGCCTGTCAACGCTCGACCATGGCAGCGGGGCGAAGCGCCGCACGTCTCCACAACGCGGCACCCGCTTGGAACAAGTGAGGTAATATAGTGTGGAATTAGGGCTTCAGATCGGGCGGCAGCGGCGGATCTTCGCGCATCAGCGTAATGGTGACGCGGCGGTTGGCCGACAGCGAGGGATCGTCGGGAAACAGCGGCTGGGTATCCGCCTTGCCGGAGACGGCAAAGATGTGCGCCGGCGGCAATCCCTCCCTCTCGAGAATCTGACGGACCGCATTCGCCCGATCCGCCGAGAGATCGAACGCCCCGTAATCACCTTGCGTCGGCACGAAGCCCGCGGCGGTGTGGCCGACGATCGATATTCGCAGAGGCGTCGCCTTGAGGGGAGCCGCGAGCTTCTGGATCAGCCGGCGGGTCCGCTCGTAAGGCACCTTCGAACCATCGGCGAACATCGAACGGCCATCCTGATCGACGATTTCCAGGTTGAGGCCCTGGCTGGTCTCCTCGAACATGATGTGTTTGGAAATTTCAGTCAGCTCGGGCATGTCCTGCAACGCCTGCCGCAGGGAGGCCGAGGCAAGCGCGAATTCGCGATCGATCTTCAGCCGGGCACCGGCTGTGCGGGTTCGATCCTGGTCATCCGGAGTCGGCGTGTTGGAGGCGTCCTCCGGCGCAATATGGGCGACGTTCTTCAGCTTCGGCCTGGTCGGAAGACCATCGGATTCGACGACACCGGAGTAGCGCGCATCGGTCTGCACTCCGAAAGCATCGCGCATCGAACCGGCAACGATCTTGAGCTTGTTGTTGTCCATCGTGGAGAACGCGACGAGCATCACGAAGAAGCTCATCATCAAACCCATGAGGTCGGCAAAGGTCACAAACCAGCCATGCCCTCCGCCATGTGCGTCGCCGCGTTTTTTCTTGGCCATGGTTGCTGTTCCGGGCCGGGATCCGCCGCCTTACGCCGGAACCGGTTCGCCCTCTTCGTGGCGGTGTTTTTCCGGCAGATAGGCCAGCAGCATTTCGCGCACCAGCGTCGGACTCTTGGAATCCCGGATCATCAGGATGCCATCGATGATCAGCGTACGATTGGTCTCCTCGTCGAGCAGCTTGCCGTGCAGCTTGTCGGCGATTGGCAGGCAGAACAGGTTGGCGACCAGCGCGCCGTAAAGCGTCGCGAGCAGCGCCGTGGCCATGAATGGACCGAGTTTCGAGGGATCGGTCATGTTGGCGAACATCTGCACCATGCCGATCAACGTGCCGATCATGCCGAACGCCGGCGCGCAGTCGCCGATGGCGCGGTAGATCTTGCTGCCTTCGTCGAGATGCATCAGGAAGTTGTCGCGGTCGCGCTCGAGATTGTCGCGGATGAATTCCATGTCGTAGCCGTCGGCGATGTAACGAATTCCCTTGGCGAGGAATGGTTCGTTGGTCTCGACCTTTTCCAGGCCTACCGGTCCCTGTTTGCGGGCGATTTCGGCAATGCGGGCGAGTTC
>JBAVEE010000427.1:0-2888 GCA_049587575.1 Bradyrhizobium sp. | reverse complement strand
GAGGACGGTCGCGGCGGTGAAGGCTTCGAAAACCTGAAAGGAAAATTCCTGCATCGCACGAGCCTCGGCCGTCAGTTCGATCAGGCCGATCGTGATGGCCACCGAGGTATTCTTGATGGTGGAGAGGAATTCGGAGGTCAGCGGCGGCAGCATGATACGGAATGTCATCGGCAACAGCACGTAGCGATAGGTTTGCGCCGTCGTCAATCCAAGCGCGGTCGCGGCGAGTTTCTGGCCGCGCGGCAGCGAGTTGATGCCCGCACGCGTCTGCTCAGCCACGCGCGCGGACATGAACAACCCGATCCCGATCGCCGCCGTATAGAATGGCGCGTTGTCGATCTGCTTCAGCCAAAGCCCCCACGCATGCGGCAGGATTTCCGGCAGGACGAAGAACCACAGGAACAGCTGCACCAACAGCGGCATGTTGCGGAAGAATTCGACATAGGCAAAGCCGATCCAGGACGCCGTCTTCGACGGCAGCGTGCGCAGCACACCGACGACCGCTCCGAATATCAGCGCAATGACCCAGGCGCAGATCGCGGTCTCGATCGTCAGCACCAGCCCGGACAACAGCATATCGAGATAGGTGCCGGTCCCGTTCGGGGCCGGCTCCCAGAATATGCGCCAGTTCCAATGATAGTTCACAACGGCGCTCCCCCCGCCGCATCGGAGGGACCCGGCGCTTCGGCCGCTCTTTCAGGCAAGGGTCGGGTCATCATAAGGCCCACCAGCCTCACATCGCCTTGTAGGAATCTGGGTCGGGGGAATCCGACGGCTTGGCGAATTCATGTTTCAGCTCCGCGCTGATCGGCACGTTGAGATTCAACCCCTTGGGCGGAATCTTCTGCATGAACCATTTATCGTACAGCTTCTCGCCTTCGCCGCCCTGATAGAGCGCCGCGGTAGCGGCATCGACCACTTTTTTGAAGGCCACATCGTCCTTGCGCACCATGATGCCGTAGGGCTCAGGCTTGGAGAATGCATCCTTCGAGATGACATAGGCGCCCGGCTCCTTCGACCCGGCTACCAGGCTCGCCAGCAAAATATCATCCATCACGAACGCCACCGCCCGATCGGTCTCGACCATCAGGAATGCCTCGGCATGATCCTTGGCCGGGATGATGTTGATGCCGAGATGGCGAGCGGCATTGGCCTCGTTGAGCTGCTTGATGTTGGTGGTGCCGGAGGTCGAGACCACCGCCTTGCCCTTGAGATCATCGATCGAGTTGATGTTGCTTGATTTCTTCGAAACGAAGCGGCTGGCGGTCAGAAAGTGGGTATTGGTGAACCAGACCTGCTTCTGTCGTTCGGCATTATTGGTGGTCGAGCCGCATTCGAGGTCGACGGTGCCATTGGCCATCAGCGGAATGCGGGTCGCCGAGGTAACCGGATTGAGCTTGACCTCCAGCTTGTCGAGCTTGAGCTCCTTCTTCACGGCATCAACAATCCGGTAGCAAATGTCCATCGCATAGCCGACCGGCTTCTGGGCGTCGTCCAGATAGGAAAACGGAATCGACGAGTCGCGATAGCCGAGGTTGATCGCGCCGGTTTCCTTGATGGTTTTCAACGTCCCCGTGAGCTCCTCGGCATTCGCCTGGAACCCGCAGAACAGAGCGGCGAGCGCATAGCCCAAAATACGCTTGCGATTCATCTATATTCTCCTCATATGCAGGCGTTTCCTGCGGTACCGCCATTGGCTACCGAACGGGAGTTCCGATCAGACGTCCTTATGTTATGGTCCGAACACCCGACCGTCGCAAGACGCCCGAATGCCTACAGTGCGCGCGGCATTTCGCCCAGATCCCAGAACAGGCCCGCCATGATGCCCAGCGCCTCTTCGGTGACCGAGACAAGAATGTGCTCGTCCGGCGCGTGCTGCGAGCAGCCGGGATAGGAGTGCGGCACCCAGATCGTCGGCAGGCCGAGCAACTCGGCAAACACGTCGTTTGGCAGCGAGCCACCGAAATTCGGCAGAATCGCGGGCGGCTTTCCGGTGGTCTGCCGGATCGAATCCGCGACCCATTTGATCCAGGGGCTGTCGAAATCGGTTCGCGAGGCGGCAAACCTCTGCGTCGCGCTGACCTCCACCATCGCAAAGCCGTTGCCGTGAAGATGCGTCCGTACGGCATCGACGACCTGATCGGATTGGGTGCCGACGACAAAGCGAAGCTGCAGCACGGCCCGCGCCTGTCCCGGAATGGCGTTGGCGGGATTGTCGATATTGCCCGACGATATCGCCAGCACCTCCAACGTGTTCCAGGCGTAGAGCCGCTCGGCCGCGGACAAGCCGTCCTCTCCCCAGTTGTCCGACAGCGCCGGCTCGTCCGCCGTTGGCTCGATCTCGACATCGGCAAGCAAGCCTCGAATTTGATTGGTAAGCCGCGGCGGCTTCAACTGCTCGAGCTTCAGCCGCCCGTGGCCGTCGACCAACGTCGCGATCGCATTGGCAAGGATGGTTGCGGGATTGGCGAGCACGCCGCCCCAATTGCCGGAATGATGCGCGCCCTCGCGCAGGTTCACGTCGAGATGAATGCGGATGCCGCCGCGGCAACCGAGGAACACGGTCGGGCGTTCGGCCGCAAGCCGCGGGCCATCGGAGCCCAGAAACAGATCGGCCTCGAGTTCATCGCGGTGCGCCTGGCAAACCCGGCCGAGATCGGGCGAGCCGATCTCCTCGCCCATCTCGATGATGAACCTGGCATTGAAGCCGAGCTTTCCGCCGCGGACCTCGCGCACCGCGCGAAGCGCGGCGAGATTGATACTGTGCTGGCCCTTGTTGTCGGCGGTGCCGCGGCCATAGACCCGATTGCCGACCCTGGTGGTCCGCCAGGGATCGATGCCGTCGCGCCATTCACCGGCCATACCGTCGACGACGTCGCCGTGACCGT
>JBAVEE010000426.1:0-1862 GCA_049587575.1 Bradyrhizobium sp. | reverse complement strand
CCGCCAGGTCGTGTTCGCGAAGACGAAATAGCTCGCACCGCACAAATCGCTTGCAAAACCGGCTTCCACTTTTGCCGATCGCGCTCTAGGGTCGTTGCCAGATTTCGCAGCAGACTGGCAAGATTTCTCGCCCATGAATATCAATAATGACGTCGTTGAAGCCATCGGCAATACCCCGCTCATCAAGCTGAAGCGGGCTTCCGAGCAGACTGGCTGCACCATTCTCGGCAAGGCCGAGTTCATGAATCCCGGCCAATCCGTCAAGGATCGCGCCGGCAAGTGGATGATCCTCGAAGCCGAGAAACGCGGTGAACTCAGGCCCGGTGGCCTCGTGGTGGAAGCAACCGCGGGCAATACCGGAATCGGTCTTGCGGTGGTGGCGAGCGCGCGCGGTTACCGGACATTGATCGTCATTCCGGAAACCCAGAGCCAGGAAAAGAAAGACATGCTGCGGCTCTACGGCGCCGAACTGGTCGAAGTGCCGGCGCTGCCCTATGCCAATCCGAACAATTACCAGCACATCGGAAAACGGCTGGCCGATCGGCTGCGCGAGAGCGAACCGAACGGCGTGTTGTTTGCCGATCAGTGGAACAATTTGGACAACCTGAAGGCGCATTACGAGTCGACCGGCCCGGAAATCTGGCAACAGACCGCCGGCACGATCGACGGCTTCATCTGCTCGGTCGGATCGGGCGGGACGCTAGCGGGAACCGGCGTCTTCTTGAAGGAAAAGAGCAATGATATCGTAATCGGCTGCGCCGATCCGCGTGGGGCGGCGATGTATGAATTGTTCAAGCACGGCGAAGCCAAATCGACGCCGGGCGGATCAATCACCGAGGGCATCGGGCTTGGTCGCGTGACGCCGATCATCAAGCAAGCCAAGGTAGATGAGGCCTATCTCATTCCGGATGACGAAGCCGTTCCCGTCATTTACGAACTACTCGAGCACGAAGGCCTTTGCCTCGGTGGCTCGACCGGCATCAACGTTGCCGGCGCGATCCGGCTCGCCAAACAGCTGGGACCCGGCAAGACCATCGTGACCATGCTCTGCGATTCCGGAAACCGCTATCAATCAAAACTGTTCAATCCGCAGTTCATGCGCTCGAAAAACCTGCCGGTGCCGGAATGGCTGGAAAAGCGCAGCAAGATCGATGTGCCGTTCGAGAAGGTTTGAGCAAGACAACGCTCACCGCAATATCTGACTGAGAAACAGCTTGGTCCGGGCGTGCTGCGGATTGGCGAAGAAAGTCGCCGGCGTGTTCGCCTCGATGATCTGACCGGCGTCCATGAAGACGACGCGATCGGCCACTTCCCTGGCAAATCCCATTTCATGGGTCACGACCAGCATCGTCATCCCCTCATTGGCAAGATCGACCATGGTGTCGAGCACCTCCTTGACCATTTCGGGGTCCAGCGCCGAAGTCGGCTCGTCGAACAGCATGACCTTGGGGTTCATGGTCAGCGCCCTGGCGATGGCCACGCGCTGCTGCTGGCCGCCGGACATCTGGCCGGGATATTTGTTGGCCTGATGGGGAATTTTCACACGCTCCAGATATTTCATCGCCGCCGCTTCGGCGTCCTTTTTCGGGACATTGCGCACCCAGATCGGCGCCAGCGTGCAGTTCTCCAGCACCGTCAAATGCGGGAACAAATTAAAACTCTGGAACACCATGCCCACTTCGCGCCGGACTTCATCGACCCGTCGCAAATTCGGCCCGAGCTCGATGCCGTCTACGACGATCCGGCCTTCCTGAAATTCCTCAAGGGCGTTGATGCAGCGGATCAGCGTCGATTTTCCCGAACCCGACGGGCCGCAGATCACGATGCGCTCGCCTTTGGCGACATCGAGGTCGATGTCACGC
>JBAVEE010000425.1:0-2995 GCA_049587575.1 Bradyrhizobium sp. | reverse complement strand
GCCATGACCCGGCCGCGCATGGTCGGAATGGCCGTGGGTGATGACGGCGCGCTCGACCGGCCCCACCGGATCGATGTGGAAGCCGCCGGGCTTGCAGGCCAAGCCGGCAGCCGCCGGCATCAGGATGTCTTGCGGACGCATTTTCGATATATAGGGCGTGCGGCGGCGATTTTTACCTCTCCTCCTCGGAGAGAAGTAAAGCCACGAGAGCCGAGTAAAGAGCTGATGCCCGTGCGATTGTTCCTGTCTTCCGGCGATCTGGTTGCCGACCGCCGGTTTGATTTTGCGCGCGATCTGCAGCTCAAGGGCGAACTCGTCGCCGCCGCCGATCTGTTCGCTCAGGCGACGGAACTCGCGCCCGGCTTTGCCTCCGCCTGGTTCACCCTGGCAGAAATCCGCGAGCAGCTCGGCGAGCGCGATGCGGCGATCGCGGCCTTCCGAAAAGCGCGCGACGCCGATCCCGACGACCGGCATGGCGCGAGCCTGCGGCTGATGCTGCTGGGCGCCGAGAAACTGTCCGATATGCCGCCGGCCTATGTGCGCGCGCTGTTTGATCAATACGCGCCGAAATTCGAGAGCGCGCTGGTCGGCGATCTCGGCTACCGCGGCCCGGCGCTGTTGTTCAAGGCGGTGCTGGCCGCCCGCCACGCGGTCCGCAAGCCGGCCTTCTTCAGGCGCGCCATCGATCTCGGCTGCGGTACCGGACTGGCGGCGAGCGCCTTCGCCAAAGGGGTTGATCATTTCACCGGCATCGACCTGTCACAGCGGATGATCGAGAAGGCGCGCGCAGGCGGGCTTTATGCAGAACTCGAGGTGGCCGACATGCTGGAGGGCTTGCGCGGCAGGCCGGAGGCCAGCGCCGACCTCATTCTTGCCGCCGATGCCATGGTCTATGTCGCCGATCTCGCGCCGGTATTGAAGGAGGCGAGGCGCGTGCTGGTCACGGGCGGGCTGCTGGCGTTCACCGTGGAAACGTATGGCGGTGACGGCGTCGTGATCGGCGAGGGGCTGCGCTACGCCCACGGCGCGATTCACGTGCGCGCCGCGATCGACGCAGCCGGTCTTGGACTGTCGCAGTTTGAAGAGCTGTCGGCGCGCAATGAAGACAACAGGCCGGTGCCAGGTCTGGTGGTGGTGGCGGCGAAGATCTGATTCCGCCTCACGGAAATCGGGCGCTTGTCGGCGGAGCGGCGCTGCATCGCACAGCCGTCACTTCGCTATTGCCGAGCGCGCAGGAATGTAGGTCAATACCTGCGTCCCAGGGAGAAACAGAAAAATGAACAACAAACAATCGAGGCGCGACTTCTGTGTCGCCGCGGCCGCCACGATCGTTGCGTCCGCCACATCGGTCAAGGCAGCCGATAAAAAATACGATCCCGGCGCGAGCGACACCGAAATCAAACTCGGACAGACCGTGCCGCATAGCGGCCCGGGCTCGCTCTATGGTGTGCTCGGACGGGTCGGCGAGGCCTATTTCCAGATGCTGAACGAAAACGGCGGCATCAACGGGCGCAAGATCAAATTCCTCACCCTGGACGACGCCTACAGCGCGCCGAAATGCGTCGAAGCCACCCGGCGGCTGGTGGAGCAGGAAGAGGTGCTGGCCCTGTTCGGTTCGCTCGGCACCGCGCCACAGACCGCGGTGCATAAATATCTCAATTCCAAGGGCGTGCCGCAGCTTCTGCTCAACACCGGCGCGTCGAAATGGAACGATCCGAAGAACTACAAGTGGACCATGGCGGGCCTGCCGCTTTACCCGACTGAGGCGCGGATTCTCGCCAAACATGTCGTGAACGCCAAGCCGAATGCGAAAATCGGAATCCTCTACCAGAACGACGATTTCGGCCGCGATTTCCTGGCTCCGTTCAAGAAGGTGCTGGAGGATGCCGGCGGCACCGCCAAGGTCATCATGGAGCAGACCTATGATTTGACCGAGCCGACGGTGGATTCGCAGCTCATCAACCTGTCGAAGTCGGGCGCCGACGTTTTCTACAACATCTCCACCGGCAAGGCGTCGTCGCAGTCGATCCGGAAAGTCGCCGAACTCGGCTGGAAGCCGCTGCAATTGTTGTCCGCGGGATCGACCGGCCGTTCGATCCTCAACGCCGCGGGTTTCGAGAACGCCGCCGGCATCGTCGCGATCCGCTATTCCAAGGAGGCCGGAACAGGCCGCTGGGTAAAGGATCCGGACGTGATGGCGTTCGAGGCGCTGCGCACGAAATATTTGCCCAATGTCGATCGGGACAATACCATCGCCTATGCCGGCTACGGTCAGGCGGTCACGATGGGCGAAATCCTGCGCCGCTGCGGCAACGATCTGACGCGGGCCAATGTGCTGAAGCAGGCGACGACGCTCGCCGGCTTTCACTCGCCATTCTTCCTCGACGATATCACGTACAGCTATACCCCCGACGACTACTCTCCGATGAAGACGCTCCACATCTCGGTCTTCGACGGCAAGGACTGGCAGATTTCCGACAAGCCGGTCACGGAGTAGCGCGGTATTCTCCCTCTCCCCGCAAGCGGGGCGAGGTGACTGGGCCTCTCGACGAACTCGCGACAACGGCTTACCTCTTGAGCCGTGCCGCCTTCCATTATTCCCGCTTCTCCGGACCATTCAGCCGAGCTGCTGCCGGACCGCTTCCGCCGCTGGTTCGCAAGCCGTGGCTGGTCGCCGCGCGAGCATCAGCTGGCGCTGTTGGTAAAGGCCCGCGACGACCGCTCGGCGCTCCTGATCGCGCCCACCGGCGCCGGCAAGACGCTCGCCGGATTTTTGCCGACGCTGGTGGAGTTGTCTTCCTTCTCCCCTCCCTCCGCGCGCATGGCGCGCGGCGGGGAGGGGGCGGGGGTGGGGGGTGCCTCCGCAGGTTTTGCTGCTCATACTTACGCCGAGTTTGTTGAAACACCCCCCACCCCCGACCCGTCCCCGCCGCTTCGCGGGGGGAGGGGAGCAGAGGCGGCGCCTGCATTGCGTTCCGCGCATTCCGGCTTCACC
>JBAVEE010000424.1:0-7643 GCA_049587575.1 Bradyrhizobium sp. | reverse complement strand
CTCGCGATCAAGCTCGACAGCAAGGGCCCGGTGTTCTTCAAACAGAAGCGCTACGGCTTCAACAACGACCTCATCGAGGTCTACAAGTTCCGCTCGATGTACACCGACAAGACCGACGCGAGCGCCGCGAAGCTCGTCACCAAGGACGATCCGCGCGTCACCAAGGTCGGCCGCTTCATCCGCAAAACGAGCCTCGACGAATTACCGCAGCTCATCAACGTGGCGTTCAAGGGCAACCTGTCGCTGGTCGGCCCGCGCCCGCACGCCGTGCAGGGCAAATTGCAGAGCCGGCTGTTCGACGAGGCGGTGGACGGCTATTTCGCGCGCCACCGCGTCAAGCCCGGCATTACCGGGTGGGCGCAGATCAATGGCTGGCGCGGCGAAGTGGACAGCGAGGAAAAGATCCAGAAGCGCGTCGAGTTCGATCTCTATTACATCGAGAACTGGTCTGTGCTGTTCGATCTCTACATTCTTCTCAAGACGCCGCTGGCGCTGATGACGAAGAACCAGAACGCTTACTAGCCAGACGCCTTCGGTCAGTCGTCGGGTGCGGGTTGCGTAAATTTGCGGGTGGGTAATGGCGTATGCGGCGACAGCCGGGGACTTTGCTTCAGCGGCGACATCCGCGCCGCGGTTGCTGGCGCTGCAACGCGCGCTGGTGTGGCTGGTCGGAGCCAGCGGCGCGATCGTTTTCATCGAGCCCAGCCCCTACGAGCTGATGACGCTCACCGCCGCCGTCATCTTCGTCGCCACCGGGTTGCGGCTGCGGCTGGTGTTCATGCCGCTGCTGCTGCTGCTGTTCCTGATCAATATCGGCTATTCCATCGGCGCCATTCCGTTCATGGACAAGCCCGAGGTCGCCAACTGGATCGCGACGTCATGGTATATGGCGGTCACGGTCATATTCTTTGCCATGGTCGTCTCCGAAGACACCGCAGCACGGCTGGACATGCTTCGCCGCGGCCTGATCGTGGGTGCCTTGATCGCGGCGATTTCGGCCATTGCCGGCTACTTCAACCTCGTCCCCGGCGGGCATGACCTGCTGACGCTGTATGAGCGCGCCCGCGGCACCTTCAAGGACCCGAACGTGCTCGGCGCGTTCCTGATCCTTCCCGCGCTGTTCGTTCTGCAGAGCGTCGTCTCCGACGGATTCCGGAAATCATTCCGCAGCGCGATCGCGCTTGGCATCATGGCCCTGGCGATCCTGCTGGCGTTTTCGCGGGCGGCCTGGGGCGGACTTGCCATCACCTCGGCCTTCATGCTGGCGCTGATGGTGCTGACCAGCCAGTCGCGCGCACAGCGTTCGCGCATCGTGGTGATGTCGGTTGTCGCCGTCATCGTCGTGGTCATGCTGATCACCGTGCTGTTGTCGTTCGACCAGATCGGCGAAATGTTCCGGCAGCGCGCGAGCTTCGACCAAAGCTATGACGAGGGCCGTTTTGGCCGTTTCGGACGGCATATTCTCGGCGCCGACATGGCGCTTGATCTGCCGTTCGGCATCGGACCCCTGCAGTTCCACAATTACTTTCCCGAGGACACCCACAATTCCTACCTGAACGCCTTCATGTCCGGCGGCTGGATCGCCGGCGTCTGCTATCCGGCACTGGTCTTCGTCACGGTCATCCTCGGATTTCGGCACGTCTTCGTGCGTGTGCCCTGGCAACGCGCCTATCTGGCGATCTTTGCAGCGTTTCTCGGCACGGTCGGCGAAAGCTTCGTCATCGACACCGATCACTGGCGCCACTTCTGGATGATGCTGGGCGCGTTGTGGGGCATGTTCGCCGCAGCACAACGCTACCAGGCAACTTCCGATCAGGCGCCGATCGAGCCCGCCGATATCGGCAAGCCGTGACTCCGGGCTTATTTCTCGACCTCGAACGTGATGCCGGCATGATCGACCAGCCGCGCGATCAGGCGCTCGCCTAGCGCAGCACCGGGGGTCCAGATGCCGCCTTCGACGTCCGGCGCCTCGCGCAGGCCGATCGCGCATTCCACGATCATCTTCGAGGTCGAGCCATAACCGGGATCGCGGTCGCCGCGCACCGCGACGCGAACCTGGCGGCCGTCCGGCGCGAGGCCGACAAACAGCAGATCGTAGTGGCCTGACTCGCGTTCTTCCTTCGACGGGCCCTCGCCGGGCTTCGGCCCGCCGCCGCCCATCTTCTCCGAAGTGTTGGCCGCGAGGATGCGCCTGGCGCTCTCTTCGCCCTTCTCGCCCGGACCGGTCAGCATCATCTCGTCATAGACAAAATCCCTGCCAAAGGGAAAACCCAGGAGCATGTTGGAGCGGTGCACGTTTCGGGTGTTGATGTTCGCCATCACGAAAGGCGTCGCCCACGATGCCAGATCCTCGTCGTAGACCGGCTTGTTGCCAGGCGGCTGCTTAGGACCTTCAAAGCCCGGCGTCAACGCGAACGGGCTTCGCAACAGCGCCATCAATCGTTGGTCGTTTGCCGCTGCGGAGAAAGTCGCCTTCATGCTCGCCGCCGTGCCGCCCGACAGCGTGCCCTTCATGACCCGAACCCGTCCCTTGATCCGGCTGACCGGCGCGCCCAACTGCTTTTTCGCGGTCTCCTGGCAAAAGAAAACCCCGAGTTCGAACGGGATCGAATCGTAGCCGCAGGAAAACAGGATGCGGGCGCCGGTGTTCTTCGCCGTGGCCTCGTGCGCATCGATCATCTGGCGCATCCAGATCGGTTCGCCGCAGAGGTCGACGTAGTCGGTGCCGGTGGCGGCGCAGGCTGCGACCAGGTCCGAACCGTAATACTGATAGGGACCGACCGTCGTCAGCACCAGATTGGCCTGGTCGACCATCGCCTTGAGCGAAGCCGTATCTCCGGCATCGGCGGCGATCAGGGGAATATCGGCCGGCGCGCCGATCGCGTCGCGCACCGAAGCAAGCTTGTCGAGGCTACGTCCGGCCATCGCCCATTTCGGCGCACCCTTGCCAGCGTAATTCGCCGCCAGATATTCGGCGACGAGCTGTCCGGTGAAGCCGGTGGCGCCATAGACAACGATGTCGAACTTCGACGAGGACTTCATAGTCAATTCCTTGAGGTGCTAGCGGGAAGGTTTTGAATGCGCGCCTGCATTTCCTATTTCTTGGCGTAGGAAACGCTCATGCCGGCGCGCACGTCGCTCTGGATACCATAGGGCGCGATCGGATAGCGCAAGCCGTTGCCGGCCAGCGCCTTCATGCCGGCGATCGCCTTGGCCAGATGCGAGGGCTGCAGCGCCATCAGCATCTCCTCATCCGGCACGCCGCCGTAGCGCCGCTCCGCATAGCACGGCAGCGACAGGCTTGGTTCGCCGGTTTTGAGCGCCCGCCCCCATGAATCGGCGCAAGCGGTCTCGCCGACTACGCCCCATTCGAATTTCTTGTAGCCGGTCCACTGCAGTCCGTTGATCAGAATGATCATCTGGCCGGGCGTCGCATAGACCAGGCAAATGTCCGGCGGGTTGAGCCGGCCGCTGACAAGCGGACTTACCGCCATCGCCTGGTACTTGCCGAACGGGACGACATCAAGCGCCTGCTGGCGTTTGCGTGCGTCCTCGGCGTTCTCGTGCCAGACGCCGACATAGCTCTGGCCGGCAAGCCACTTCTCGTCCTGTGGCGCGAGCCCGATCACCGCGCGGCACTGCGCGCCGACGAGATCGTCGGCGGTGATGCCGACGGTCCAACCCAGCCGCGAGGCCATGCTGACGATCTGGTCGGTGGTGTGAACCGCCGTCGGCCGCCTGATCTTCGGTATCGCCGCCATTTCGTCCGCGCTTGCGAACATCTTCAGGCCGATCACTGTGGTCTTGAGGCGCAAGAGGCCGTTCAGATCGGCCACCATACCGGCCAAATCGAACTGTTCCGGGGGCGTTTGCTGTTGCATGGCGTCAACTCCGAGATGGCGGGCCGGACGCGCGCGCCCGTTGCGTCGATCCTAGCCCGATTGCCCGCCGGTTGCGACGGGCGGTTCTAGTCTTGGCCGGGCCCCGGCAACAAGGTGTCGATCTTGCCGGTCGCCCGATAGGCGGCGAGACCGATCCATTCGCGCACCGCAGTGTCGGTGCGCGCCAATCCATCGATCGCAACACTGGAAAATGCCAGGAGATCGCCACGCCCGCCGACCCGCCAGTCGACCGGATAGGGTTCCACGGCAAATCCCGCCTTGCGAAACAGGCCGATGGACCGCGGCATATGGAAAGCCGAAGTCACCAGCAGCCAGCGCTCGCCCTCCTTCGGCGCCACCAGCGCCTTGGAGAATTCAGCGTTCTCCTGGGTGTTGCGCGAACGCCGCTCCATGGTCAGCCGCGATTTGGCGACGCCGAGGCTTTCGAAAACGGCGCCGGCAAAATCGGCTTCTCTGGTGCCACCAGACATCAGGTCAGCGCTGCCTCCGGAAAACACGATACGCGCCTTCGGATATCGCCGCGCCAATGCAGCGGCGGCGATGATGCGATCGGGCGCGTCCCGAACCACCGGCGTGTTATGGGCAGCCGAAATTTCGGCTTCGATGGATGCGCCGAGGACGATAATGCCATCCGGCGCCCCTCGCGAGGCATCCCATGGCGGAAAGCGCTGTTCCAGAGGATAGAGCAGAAGGCTTCCAAGCGGCGAAAACCCGCAGAGCGCAAGCAGGACCAGCGAGACGATCATGAGCTTGCGGCCCAGCGACTTCCATCGCGTCGCGAGCAGGATCGTGCCGAGCACGCCGGCGCCGATCAGGAAATTCACCGGCAACAGCATAACGCCGAGGGTTTTGGAGAGGAAAAAAAACACGACAGGCCTCTTGGAATGTCTGGTACAGCGTCATACGCGACCGCTGCCCCGACAAGAAGCCCCGTCATGACGCATCATCACCTGCATTCGAGCCCCGAGACCTGCCACTGGGGCTTCTTTGAAGCGAAGCTGAAGCCGGTGCTCACCATCGCCAGCGGTGACGAGGTCACCATCGACACCATCAGCGGCGGCCCCGAGGTGGTACCGGACCGCGCCCGGTTTCACGTCCCGTCCGAACTCGCCGACGTTCATGCCAGGAGCGAACGCATGGTGCCCGGTCATATCCTGACCGGGCCGGTCGCCGTCGCGGGTGCGGAACCCGGTGACGTGCTGGAAGTCGAAATCCTCGACGTCAGGCTCCGCCAGGACTGGGGCTACAACCTGATCCGGCCTCTGGCCGGCACGCTGCCGGACGATTTCCACGAGCCGCGGCTGATCAACATTCCGCTCGACCGGACCCGGATGGTGGGCCGGCTGCCATGGGGACTTGATTTGCCACTGGCGCCGTTTTTCGGCGTGATGGGCGTGGCGCCGCCGCCGGCCTGGGGCCGCATCAGCTCGCTGGTCCCGCGCGCGATGGGCGGCAACCTCGACAACAAGGAGTTGAAGCCGGGGGCGAAGCTCTATTTGCCCGTGTTTGTGCCGGGCGCCCTGTTTTCCTGCGGCGACGGCCATGGCGTCCAGGGCGACGGCGAGGTCTGCGTCACCGCGATCGAAACCGCGCTGCAGGGACGTTTCAGGCTGACGCTGCGCAAGGATTTGCGGCTCGACTACCCCCGCGCCGAGACCCCGACGCACTACATGACGATGGCAATGGATCCCGATCTCGACCAGTGCGTGGTGCGGGCGCTGCGCGATATGATCGTGCTACTCGGCGAAAAGCGGAACTTGTCGCGCGAAGATGCCTACACGCTCTGCAGCCTGGCCGCCGACCTGCGGGTGACACAGACCGTCAACGGTTCCAAGGGCATCCATTGCATGATCGCGAAGGCGGTCGTCCATGGCTAAGACTCGCTTACCATGGCGTGACCTCGCTTCCGGCACCGGCCTTTAAGACCATTGGCTTCGGTCGGCCGACCACGTACGGTAGTATGCCGGTCCGCGACGACAGTAGAAGGGAAGGAGATGGAGAGACGCCTGGCAGCCATCGTCTGCGCTGACGTCGCCGGCTATTCGCGCATGATGGGCGCCGACGAGGCCGGTACGCACGCCGCGTTCAAGGCGCACCGAAGCGCGATATACCCGATGATTCTCAATCACGGCGGCCGGATCGTGAAGAACACCGGCGACGGTTTCTTGCTGGAATTTCCGAGCATCGTGGGGGCCGTGGAGTCGGCCATCGCGATGCAATCGCTGATGGCAGAACGGAACAACCACCTCCCCGCCGACCGCGTCATGCAATTCCGTCTGGGCGTCCACATGGGAGATGTGATGGCCGACGAGGACGAAGTGTTCGGGGATGACGTGAATATCGCCGTCCGGCTTGAAACGGTCGCCGCGCCCGGCGGCGTGGCGGTTTCAGCCAAGGCCTATAATGAGGCCAGCAAGCATCTCAGCGTCACCCTCGTCGACGCCGGCAGTTACCGATTCAAGAACATCGAACAGCCGGTAAACGTCTGGACCTGGGGGCCAGTCGGGTCCGACAGCCCTGGCCGGGAACCCAAGGATACATCGACTCTGCCTGCGCAATATCGCACCGCGATCGTGGGGGTGCTTCCCTTCGTCAATCTCAGTGGTGGCGCGGACGAGTATTTTTCCGACGGACTGACCGAAGACCTGATCCACGCATTATCGCTGCAATCATTTTATCGGGTTCTAAGCAGAAACGCGACTTTCTCGTTCAAGGGCAAGAACCTCAGCACGCGCCTGATCGCGCGGGAGATTGACGCAACCTACCTGATCCAGGGTTCGGTACGGCGTGCCGGAACCAAGATTCGCGCCACGGCCGAGCTGATTGTACCGGAGAAAGGCGAACAATTATGGACCGGTCGATATGACCGGGACATCGGCGATCTGTTCGCGATGCAGGACGAAATCACCACCAGTCTGAGCGCGGCGTTGGCTCCCGAGATATATCGTGCGGAAGCTTCGGCTCCCGTCCGATCATCCTCCACCGACCTGACCGCATGGGATCGGTTTTTAAGAGGACTTTCGCACTATTACCGGCAGACCAAGGCGGATTTCGAAGCCTCGATCGCACTGTTCAGGGAGGCCATCGCGCTCGATCCGTCGCTTTCGATTGCCCGCGCCTATCTCGCCACCATTCTGTTGCAGGGCGTGCATTTCGGATGGATCCGAAGCACGCGCGAATTGTGGGCCGAGGCGATGAGCCTTGCGGAGAGCAGTGTCAGGCTCGATCCTCGTTCGTCCTTCGCATTTTCAATTCTGGCCTATGTGCATGCAATGGAGGGGCATTACGAGGAAGCGTTCGATGCCGGAAAAAGGGCGGTGGAGTTGAACCCGTATGACATGGGTGCCCGCGGCGTTTTTGGCTTCTGTCACTTTGTTATCGGGGAGCATCGACAGGCCATCGAGTTATTTTCAACGGCCGTGCAGCGCGGCAACAGTGACCCCAGATTTCAATGGGGAGCCCTGAATGCGTTCAGTCACTACCTTCTCGGACAATATGACGCTTCACTGTCCTGGGCGCGCGAAGCCCTGTATTTGAATCCAAATCATCTTCAGGTGCTGGCGATACGAGCGGCCGCCCTGGCGCAGCTGGGACGAACCGACGAAGCGGCACAGGCCGCCGAGGTCCTGCTGACCAGCTTTCCGGGCCTGACCGCCGAACGGCACCTCAGGAATTTCCGGTGGAAAACTCCGGCCGACACCGCCCATTACCGGGACGGGCTTTTGAAAGCCGGCGTACCCC
>JBAVEE010000423.1:0-3221 GCA_049587575.1 Bradyrhizobium sp. | reverse complement strand
CGTCACGCCGGCCTTCAGCACCAGGAAACCGCAGGGCACCTCGCCCTTGATGGCGTCCTTGATGCCGAGCACCGCGCATTCGGCGACGTCGGGATGCGACGCGAGAATCTCCTCCATGCCGCCGGTGGAGAGCCGGTGACCGGCGACGTTGATGATGTCGTCGGTGCGGCCCATCACGAAGACGTAGCCGTCCTCGTCCTTGTAGCCGGCATCGGAGGTTTTGTAATAGCCGGGAAACTCGTTGAAATAGGCTTCCCTGCAGCGCTCATCCTGCTCCCACAGCGTCGGCAGGCAGCCCGGCGGCATCGGCAGCTTGATCACGATCGAGCCCATGGTGCCGGCGGGCAACGGTTTTGAGGCTTCATCGACGACGTCGATCTGGTAGCCCGGCATCGGCACCGTCGGCGAGCCATGCTTGACCGGCAACATGCCGAGACCCACCGGGTTGCCGGCGATGCACCAGCCGGTTTCGGTCTGCCACCAGTGGTCGATCACCGGCACCTTCAATTGCTGTTCCGCCCATTCCACCGTCGGCGGGTCGGCACGCTCGCCGGCGAGAAACAGGGTGCGGAATTTCGACAGGTCGTATTGGCGGATGAATTTTCCGTCCGGGTCTTCCTTGCGGATGGCGCGGAAAGCGGTCGGCGCGGTGAACAGCGCCACCGCCTTGTGCTGCGCGATCACCCGCCAGAACGCGCCAGCGTCCGGCGTGCCGATCGGCTTGCCCTCATACATGATCGAGGTCGCGCCATGGAACAGCGGCGCGTAGATGATGTAGCTGTGGCCGACCACCCAGCCGATGTCGGAGCCGCACCACCAGACTTCGCCGGGCTTGACGCCGTAGAGATTGAACATCGACCATTTCAGCGCGACCAGATGCCCGCCATTGTCGCGCACCACGCCCTTGGGTTTCCCCGTCGTGCCCGACGTGTAGAGGATATAGAGCGGATCGGTCGCCAGAACCGGCACGCAATCGGCCGACTTTTTCGCCTGCATGGCGGCGGCCCGCAACGCCGCCCAGTCGTGATCGCGCCCGGCAACGAGTTCGCAGGATTGCTGCGGCCGCTGCAGGATGATGCAGGCCGCGGGCTTGACGCTGGAGAGCCTGATCGCCTCGTCGAGCAGCGGCTTGTACTGCACGATGCGGCCGGGCTCGAGCCCGCAGCTCGCCGAGAGGATCAGTTTCGGCTTGGCATCCTCGATCCGGGTCGCCAGTTCCTTGGCGGCAAAGCCGCCGAACACCACCGAATGCACCGCGCCGATCCGCGCACAGGCCAGCATCGCGACCATGGCTTCCGGCACCATCGGCATATAGAGGATGACGCGATCGCCCTTGGCGACGCCGAAGTCGGCCATGACGGCGGCGAGCGTCTTCACTTCATGCAGCATCTCGGCGTAGGTCAGCGTGGTGACGCTGCCCGCCAGCGGCGAATCGTGGATCAGCGCCGGCTGATCGGCGCGTCCGCCGGCGACGTGGCGATCCAGCGCGTTGTAGCAGGTGTTGACCACGGCGCCGGCGAACCAGCGGCCGTAAAGCCCCATGGATGGATCGAATACCTTCCTGGCCGGCTCGATCCAGTCGATCTCGGCCGCCGCCTCGCCCCAAAAGCCCTCGGGATCCCGGAGCGAGCGGGCATAGGCCTCGTAATACCGGCTCTTGTCCTGGACATTCATGCCGCTGCTCCCGCTGCTTTTTGGCTGGTGGTCCCGCAATTGAACAAACCCTGAATGGCGGGGATCGGCCCTGCCATGACCAGGATCAATTCAGGCCACTTTTTCCAGACGCATTGTCATCTGAAGCGGCGCGAGATCAAGCCGGAACAGCTTCGCCGTTCGGCCAGGCAGCTACGGGCGGGCGATGCTATTGAGCTTTTCCAGCCGCTGCTCCATCGCCTGGCGCAGGTCATAGCCGTGGCGGCCGAAAGAGGCGTTGCGTTTGCCGATGAAGTCGCGCTGCTGCCGGGTCAGCGCCAGGGCCTCGCGATGGCTGGCGGACTCCGCGCTGGCGATCGCCTTCAGGAATACGTCGTTGATGTCGCGGTCGAGTTGGGCGAGGCCGGGATCGGCGCAGATCGCCTTTTCCACCGGACGCCGCGCGGTCGCGCAATTGAAGCTCGGCAGGCTCTTCGAGCTTGCCACCTCGCCCAGCCGTTCGACCTCGAGCTCGATCGTCTTGTGGTTGTCAGCCGCGGTTTCGTCGGAGGGGTCGAGGCGGACCGCCTCGGCGTAATCCCGCAGCGCGCGGGCGCGGTCGCCCTTTTGGCGCCAGGCGGCGCCGCGGTTGTTGTAGGCGCGCTGAAATCTGGAATCCAGTTTCAATGCCGCATCGTAATCCGCGATCGCACGGTCATAGTCCTTCATCGCCTGATAAGCGTCGCCGCGGTCGGTCAGGAACCTCGGTTCGGGATGCAGCCTGATCGCTTCGTTGTAGTCGGCGATCGCGCCGGCATGGTCGCCGCTGTCGGCGAGGTCCAATCCGCGATTGTCGAAATACTCCGGCACCGATGGATCGATGCGGATTGCCGCGGTTTCATCATCGAGCGCGAGCGCGGTGCGGCCGAGCTTGCGGTAGGCCGCGCCACGGTTGGTGTAGGTCTGCGCCCGGTTAGGCTCGAGGCGGATCGCCTCGTCGTAGTCGGAGATCGCCTTCTGATATTCGCCCTTGAAATGCCAGCCGGCCCCGCGGTCCGAGAACGCCTGCGCGAAATCGGGCTTGAGCCGGAGCGCCTCGTTATAATCCTGGATAGCGCGATCATATTTTCCGTCGCCGTTGAAGACGTTGCCGCGGGTTTCATAACCCTCGGCGTTGTCCGGCTCGATCCGGATCGCCTTGTTCAGGGCTTCGAGCGCGGCCTCGGTCTTGCCGCTCAGGCGAAGGAATTCGCCGCGGGCGCGATAGGCACGCGCGCGGTTGGGGGCCTTGGCGATGACGGCATCGATCTCGGCCAGCGCCTTGCCGGTCTGGCCGCTGTCCTGAAGCGCACCGGCACGGGTGATCATGGCATCGAGACGATCGCCGTCCGACGTGGCGGGATTACCAATCAACGCCGTGCAGCTTTCGATCAGTTTCGCGGGCGCCGCTTCGCTCGCCGCCGCGCAAATGACGGGCGGCTCGGCGGCCAGTCCGGCGCCGGCTGCGACGGAAGACAGGAATGCTGCGGCAAACACCAAGCTGGCGGCAAACGGCGGGGTAAATGACGGCATGACCGGCTCTCAAAATA